>CAYSOZ010000155.1:0-1543 GCA_964432815.1 uncultured Candidatus Bathyarchaeia archaeon | reverse complement strand
GAGGAAGAACTCGAGTATACTAAAATCGCGATTACAAGGCTCACAGAATCAATAGCTACTTTGGAAAGGGAAATAATTAGAGTAAAACGAGGCGTTAAAAGAACACAATTTAACATTCGACACATAGAAAAGTACGGTGGCAAACTTGAGCGTGAAGCGGCATCTTACATGGGGCGAATGAGCGTATTCAGAAACGAGAGAGACGCCATCCGAAGAAACCACCAAAAAATCCATGCTGAAATTGCAGCGTTAAGATTAAAAACTGATGTAGCCCACATTCAAGAACTTGAGGTGCAACGTGAAAAAATCGGCGAAGAACTAAACACACTGCGACAACGTTTAGGTTCGGCGCAGACGGAAATTTCAACATATCAATCACAATTCGACAGGGTTCTACGGATTGGTTATAAGAATACCAAGATACAGCTTTCAAAGATTGAACAACAACAGCGAAAACTCGACAAAGAAGTCGTCGATGCCCTTCAAGAACGAGAAATAATTAAGAAAGAAACAGATGAACAAGAGAAAAGCCGTGTTGACCTTTCTAAAGCTGTTTTTTCTGCTCGTGAAGAATCCAAAAAGTTCACCTCCCAAATTGACTCTATAGACTCGGAGTTAAGATTGCTTGATTCGGAGTATGAGCAAGCGGAGAGGCTTCGAAACCAGCTTCAACTGAGCATAGAAACTAGCCAGTTGCGTTTGCAGCAGCTTCAAGGTAAACTTAGAATGTTCGGTTACGAGCAGAATTTGGAAACTAACCAACGGCAGGTTCAGGAAGCAGAAACAACCATTCGCATGATGCAATTCGAAATGGAAAGAATCGGTGCCATCAACCAGCTAGCAGCCTCGCACTATTCAGAACAGATTTCGCGTTACAGGGAATTATCAGTACGTTTAAACGAGTTGGAGCGGGAGAAGCAAGCTATCGTAATGTTTATGGACGAGGTTGAATCTAAAAAACGTAAGGTGTTCATGGATGCCTTCGAAAGAATCAACAAAAGCCTAAAGGTTTACTTCGAAAAACTCACAGGCGGGGGCGAAGCTACGCTTAAGCTGGAAAACCCCGATGACCCGTTCAACGGCGGCATAGACATGGTTGTACAATTCCCTAACAAGCCTTCAATTGTTGTAAGCGGAGCAAGCGGCGGTGAACGTTCCATTTCAGCAGTCAGCTTCATATTTTCACTAAAAGAGTTCACACCCTCATCATTCTATGTCTTAGACGAAGTCGACGCACACTTAGACGCTTTCCACACAACCAAGCTAGCTGAAGTTTTGCTTGAGGAAGCAGAAAAAATCCAGTTTATAGTGATCAGCCTGCGACCTGAGATGGTTAATAAAGCACAGAAAGTCTATGGCGTCTACGAACTCAACGGAGTTTCAAACGTTGTAACCGCAAAGTTCCCAGTGGAGGTATCCAAGTAATGTCCGCGACGCCGACTAGAAGACCGTTTTATCTCCGTCCGCCTTGGAATATCCTCTTTGAAATAAGTAAGTTGGAGAAGGTTACTTTTTTTCTGCGTTCATTTCGAAAGCATACGAC
>CAYSOZ010000154.1:0-1588 GCA_964432815.1 uncultured Candidatus Bathyarchaeia archaeon | reverse complement strand
CATTGACAGACGTAAGCTGCATAACGTACAAGGGCATAAATGCGATGAACGTGACAAGCAGCAGTGATGCAGTTTTACTCATTTCTATTCGTTTTAATATGGGGTTTTTGCGTGATAAAGGGATTTTTGTAAAGGTTTCTTGACTAATGGCGCTCAGAAGGCGGTTTTCTTAGTCAAGATTTCTTGACAAACTCAGTTCGTTAGCTTCTCAATTTACCTATCAGATGTTTTCAGTTGCTTCGCGCCATAACGCTTCAAAATGGTTCCGAGCTAGCGAGATCAGCGCATCGTTGCTGGACCAGAGTCCCGGGGAGCCCTGCAAGTCCGTTTTCGAAATGACCATCACCGACATCTCCTTCTGGTCGTATATCCCAAAAACAGTCTCAGGGTGGTCTTGGATGAATCTTATTTGGGTAGAAGGTTTTTGCTTAAAGTACTGGATCAGCTGTTCCGCCGTCTTATTTCTCGAAGGTTTCTCAACTACGAGCCTGATTTTCACTTTCTTGGCCCATGCTTTCTCAATGCTTTCAGCCAGTGTGCCCACTATCGCGCGCGAAAACCTTTTCCAAGAAAGAACAGCGTCTACGCTCATCCGAGCTTTTTCAATTGAGGCTCCTATTCTGTCAACAACTTTTCCTTCGGGCACTAGGATGAACTGGTTTGTCTCTGTTTGGCTTTCGTCTGTCTTTTCTGTCTTGATTGTTCCCCGTAAGACTTCGGTTTCGGCTTTGACTCTTTGGTACTGACTTGTTCTTGCTTCTAAAAGCGTTGAAAGGCCTTCTTTCATGGGAACTGCTCTGTACTCTGGGGGTGTTTTGATGAGTTTCTCAACTAGGGCGAGCTGTCGGAGTCTCTTGAGAGTTGGATACACGTCTGGCCGTGCGACTTTGGCGTTTTCTGCGATTTCCATTATTCTGGAAGATCCATATTTGACGAGGGCTAAGTATACTCTTGCTTGTTTTAAGGTTAGTCCGAGATCGATTAGTACCTGTTGTTCTGAAAACTGGGGTTCCAGGAAACCTTCCTCTTTGTCGGTTTATACGATTGTGCACTGAACTTCTTATTGCTATCTGTAGCGGCACTACAGACGCAGGCATAATGGCGTTCAGCAGGAAATATGTTCTTATTTTCTTAGTTTTAGTAGGTAGCTCCGGTCTTTGGCGATTTCGTTCAAGAGTGAATGCATGATTTCAGACTTCGCTTCAATGTCTAAACCCTTAGACTCGGCTCTTGCCTTGTCCAGGAGGCTTTCAAGCTCATCCAATTGCAGGACTGTTGCGGCTATGCAGTAGAGCGTTTTTGAGCGTCCTTCGTTGAATTCGGCTAGAAGCACACGAAGCAGCTCCTCTCTTGCCTTTTGTTGTTTTTCGAACTCTTCCATTCCATTTTTCTGGATAGAAGCGATGTTGTCTTCAAGTTTCTGGTAGCATACGAAAGAGTCGTGTTGTCTGCTCAGTTCTTTGTGTTTTCTCCATCGGGCACAAGTGGTATTCTCATGACAGGACCCGCAGAAGTCCATCCCTTTTTTCTTGACGCAGTTGTGGAAGGGGCATGCAGCGCCCATTCGGTATTCGCTTTTGCATCCTTC
>CAYSOZ010000153.1:0-1675 GCA_964432815.1 uncultured Candidatus Bathyarchaeia archaeon | reverse complement strand
TACACCAATTATGCTTGTCTTTATTCCTGTCTTTCCAATTTGTCTATATTCCATTAGCCATGATTTGCAACAAGAGAGTTTTAAGGCTGCTGGTTTGAATGTGCTGTGCGGCGCGCTTGTTGCGTTTCCAGCGGCGAATCATGGTCTCCCCAGACCTGAACTTTATAATTTACGATTATGAGGGTTTGCACAAAAATATTTTGTTAAAAGTGCCCGTGGGTTTTCATTCTATTTTAATTCCGGGATACCATCGTTCAGCTCTCTCCCAGCAAAACATGAATAGGTCTTGGGTCCATTTGCGGAATTTCTCATCGGTTCCAAAAAAGCCGATGTAATCCATGTTTCCATCATGTCTACGTAAATGAAAAGCCGATTCCTTGTTAGTGATCAAAAGCGTTGCGCAAACGCGTTCGATATACCTTCTTTCTTTCAAGTACTCAATTTTCGGGTCAAATGGAACTATCTTTGCAAAGTCCTTTTGCATGAGAAACTTGAGTTTAAGCCCTTTAGATATCTTTTCATTTGCCACCGGAGTGTGACTTGTCTCACTCTGCTCAGCCATAGCCCAAATATACTCCTCTGCTTCATACACCATCTTTCTGGATCGATTCATTGCGCTGAGAGTGTCTCCGTGGAATTCTGCAGCCGATAACTCGCCGAGCCTGTTAACAAACTCGTAAGGAAGACACGACACATCATGCTCCAAGAAGAAATCCCCGTTCTTCAAAACGAAATTGAAGCCTGAGAGAAAACCAGTCGCCAAGCTGCCAAGGGAAGTTATCGCATATGTGCCATCAGGTTTTTTCTCCACAAGCTTCGCATCACTAAGTCTTTGCAGGTGCCTGAAAGCTTCAGTCACAGTCATATCGAGAGATTTTGCTATTTGCCGCATCTTGAGGGCCGTTTCTTCGACTTCAAAAAGTATGCTGGATCTCCGGTTACTGGCAAGCTCAAAAAGAACCTTTGAGATTTCCGCGTCTTCTTCATTGCTTGACATAGAAATATTTTCGCATCCTTACAAAACAATTCGTATCCACGTCAAATAAATTTTATCACAAATGCCAGCGAATGATGGTCAAGAGGGACAGAAAATCCAAGAAAACGATGAACACGACTTCTCAATCGAACTCAAGTCTAACAAGCACCTGACACGGTTCTCTTCCTCCTCGAATGGCGCGAGTGACGGGGTCTTGATAGAGGGAACGCTTGGAAAACTGCAACACGCCTCATTTGTTGAGCCTGAAATCCTTGAAGTGAAAGGCTGTTTCGGCGTCCTGAGGTTAAACGTGAGGAAAAGCGAGATCACAGTCATAGAAACAGGCAAAAAACATGTGGGAGGTGAGATAGAATGAGATTATGGACAAAAATCTTCTTCGTCGTTATGGGAACCTTGATATTCTTCGTTTCAGGTGGAGTAGCATGTACGTACTCTCCCACCAGCGGAATCAACCTGATTTTGGTCGCCATACTCGGAGTCCTGGCTTTCGTTGCTGTAGGTGGAGCAGCATGTACGTACAGTGAAAGTAGAATCGCGAAACGGAAGGTAAGCCAAATAACTCGTCAGGCAATTTCGTAGCCCACAACGTTAAGCTCTAAATGTTTCATTCTTTTTTTGAAAGCGTGCGCCAAAGCCGTGCTGGAAGTTTTGGCGTAACCCTCACTGAATTGTGCACGG
>CAYSOZ010000152.1:0-1749 GCA_964432815.1 uncultured Candidatus Bathyarchaeia archaeon | reverse complement strand
TGCAGTTTCTTTTACGTCTTCTTGGCTATTGAGCGTTGGTTTCCAGCCGAGCGATTTGATTTTGCCGGTTTCAAGAAGCATGATTTTGACGTCGCCTTTCCAGCCTCTTCCTCCGTCCACGCCACCCGTCAGTTTCAGAGCTGTTTTTCTGAGTCCTAATGCCTCCATCACGATTTTGGCTATCGCTTTGACGTTGATTTGGTCTTCCGAGCCTATGTTGTAGACTTCAACTTGAGCTTTCGTTTTTTCTGCTCCTTCTAGCATTGCTGCTATGCAGTCTTCTATGAAGATGTAAGATTTTGTCTGTGTTCCGTCTCCCAAGATTTCAAGCTCGTCTTGGTTTTTGCGTAGTTTTTGAATAAAATCGTGGATTACACCGTGTCCACTTCGGGGTCCAACGACGTTTGCAAAGCGATAGATTATCGCGTTGAAGCCGTAGTTGTAAGCGTAAGCAGTGATGAGGGCTTCGCATGCTAGTTTGGTCGCAGCGTAGATGGATATGGGCTTAAGCGGGGCATAGTCTTCGGGTGTTGGAATTACGAGAGGTTCGCCGTAGACTGCAGATGTTGAAGTGAAAACGAAGGTGGGGGTGCATTTTGCTTTCCGAATGGTTTCTAAGAGATTGTATGTGGCAACTACGTTCTGCTGAAAGTGAATCTGTGGACTTGTGGAGCTGACCCTGACTTCGGGGTTAGCGGCAAGGTGAAAAATTACGTCATATTCGTCGGATAGAACGAGTGGGCGTTTACTCAGCAAATCTTTTTTTGTGAAGACGAAACGGTCATTTTCTGCCCATTGCTTGTTGTTCTCTAATGTTCCAGTGCTGAGATTATCGATTACGTGTACTTTGAGGTTCTTTTTTATTAAAGCGTCAACTAGGTGACTTCCGATGAAGCCTGCTCCTCCAGTCACCATAACTCGCCGTGCAAATTTGTTCATAAGCTTGTGTTGTGTTCTATGTTAATAAATTCGCATGCAAGACTGAGCGCGATATTTTGTGTCTGAATGAAAAACAGTTCGGTTTGCGTTGAGTATTTAGGAGTGGTTTCCGAGGGAGGCGAGTTCTTTATGGCTATTCCTAGTCAGAGGGGCATTTGATGGACTTTTTTTTCTGTGAGATCAGTTTTTTGGGCAAAAAGTTGTTCTTTTAACCTAAACGCGCGCTGGCTTGTCCCATTATTGGTGTAAAGTAGTCAAAAGTCTCATTTTCTGAATTGAGGGCAGATTTGAGACGAACAGGGCATCTTCTCTTCCTTGCAGTATCCGCCCTTCTCAAACCTGCAAACATGCCTAACACGGCTAAACGGCAAGGTCACCAACTCCACACAAGGATCTTCCAAAGCAGCAACAACCTGCTTGGTGGTCTTGGACGGGATGCGATAGGCGAATCTGGGCCTTCCGTAACTCTTCACGGGGTCTTTTTCCTTTAGAACAAGGCCTTTCTCTACTAGCTGCTTGAGGTGTTGTTGGAGGGTGTTGTGGCTGAAGTCTACTCGGCTCTGGAGCTCAGTGAAGCTTCGGGGTTTGCCGTCTTTGAGTGCGGATAGTATGTGTTGGTCAAAGAAGTCCATTTCAAGCTCCAATAGGTAAGATCGGACTTATAACGATTTTTAACCATTTGCGGGACAAGGCAGTGCACTTCAAAACGAATTTAGGAACATCGCGCATTTTCGCAGAAATTTAATTATAGTTGCCTTGATAGAAGAAGTGATAGGTGCCTCGTATGAGCGTAAGCAATGAAGAAAATAT
>CAYSOZ010000151.1:0-1843 GCA_964432815.1 uncultured Candidatus Bathyarchaeia archaeon | reverse complement strand
TAACAAAACAAACCCACCAAGGTAAGCTCCAAACCCGGATACCTCTTGAGAAGAGCAGACTGCATTCTTCTGGCCGTCTGAACCTGACAAGGTGTTCCAACCATGGCAATCCTCCGCTTGCCAGCTTCCACCAACTCCTTCAACTTTGAGACTGTGTTCACCCGCAGATACTTTGTGCCCTTAGCCTTCAATACGTCGCAAACAGCTTCCGCCGCCACAGCTTCAGCACGATAGCCTTGCGTCCGCTGAACCACAACAACAGTATCAAACAAGTCTCGCTGCAAACCCCACACCAGCATGGAAGTGACTACTCCGCCATCCTGCCCGTCTATCAAGGTCTTGGCCGAAAACATCTCCAAGTAAAAATCGATACTCTCATCCAGTGTTCCTTTATGAAATTCCTGTCCATTCTTCTTGTCATGTGCACTCAAGGCAAGCCGCACTCTTCACGTTTGGAAGTTGAAAATAGAGTATCTGCAGGGTCCTCCTTTATCGTTTTCTATCAAGTCCTCAAAGCGTCCTACAGCAACCCCGTTTAATAACCTCTTCTCACACTTCAAATGAGATATTTGAGGCGCGTTAATTTTTCGCCATCGGTCACTTCGCCATAGGCTATCTAGCGGGAAAAGCATCGGCTAAAACACTCAAGGTTCAGCTGAACATGCCTCTTCTGCTCACCGCCTCAGTTATCCCGGACATCGACCTTCTCCTGAGATTCATCGAACACAGGGGACCCACACACTCACTAGTCACGATTATCGCGCTCACAGTGCCATTTCTGATATACTATAGAAAAGCCGCAATCCCTTACACCATCGCTCTGGCTTCCCACTCGCTCATTGGAGACCTCTTCACCGGAGGAACCCAACTCTTCTGGCCCCTGTCAACAGAATGGGTCGGCGCATTAAACATCGACGTCAACAGCCTCACAAACTCACTCTTGGAACTCACTCTCTTTCTCGTCTCAATAGCCATAATGTTCAAGACGGGAGATCTACGGAAGATTGCCAAAGACAAACACAAAGTCGCCTTGCTCTTGCCGTTCGGCGCAGTCATAGGACCGATGCTGGCCGCAGGACGCGGCGCGGAATACGCGCTTCCAATACTGCTCGTGATCCCAAGCCTCTTCTGCCTGGCATTATTCGCTTACTCAATGCTAGTCGACAGACTCCGAAAAGGATAAAGTCAGCTATTCTACGGGACATGTTGATTCTGAATTCATAAACTATAGGTATCTAAAAATCAAAACCCTTTGCCCAAAACGAAAAGCTGTAAAGCGGTGATTGCTTGACTAATTCGAAAGAACTTGTGATCCATTCTGCGAAATCCAAAAGGAAAGAGAAACACTATTGTTCTGTTTGCAGTCAAGAAATCACGCTGGAAGAATTCGAAAAACACAATGAGAAATGTCAGAGATGCTGGACCAGTCAACTAGCAGCCGACTTGGAAGAGATGTTTGAAGACTTGGACGCAGAGTTAATTCTCAGAGGTTCCGTAGAAAATTAAGCGTGCTAAACCACTTTAACAGACTCTGCACGCGCGTTTAATCCAACCCATCAAACCGGTCAAAAGCGCTTGGTAGGGACTGCTCACAGCAAAAGAAACTTTCACATCTGCAAATTGTGGAAAGTCTTATAACTGAATTTAGTCAATGAATTTCTTTAATGCGGAAACGCAAAAAGTGGACATTTTACCTTGTGTTGCCATTCCTGATTCTCCTCTGGATTTTAGGCTGGCTCCTCTATTGGGTGCGCTGACGCCGTAACGTGCCAGTAAACAAGCAAATTTGGCAATGTCCCTTTGCCCCGGCCAAGTAATAGAACATGTACTTCTATATTCTATA
>CAYSOZ010000150.1:0-1864 GCA_964432815.1 uncultured Candidatus Bathyarchaeia archaeon | reverse complement strand
CCTTTCGACAGCGACATCAACATAGCGGTCGATGCAAACGATACGGTTGGAAATATGGGCGCTTCGGAAACAGTTTATTTCACCAAAGAGCAAGAAACAAAAGAGATATCTACTGAACAACCCGAACCTTTCCCTACTTCACTTGTTGTTGCTGTTTCGGTTGCGTTCTTGGCTGTGATTGCCGCAGGGGGTCTGGTTTATTTCAAGAAACGCAAACGGTTCTATCCTTCTTAGCTGGGTCTTGCGCCTGTCTATTTCCTATGTTGCTGTTTCGTGGATACAAATAACTTGAAGGTGCTCCACTCCAGCTACCTACATCACATGCTGTCCCTGTGGTTTATTTTCTAAACGCAAGATATTAATAAGGTTTAGCTATTAAACTATTTTCTTAAAAGTGCATCCGTTGAGGTTTGAAGTTGACCAGCAAAAACGTACACTTAAAAATTAGTGAAATGACGACCAGCATTGGTCAAATCAAGAATCTGGAATTATCCATAGGAAAAGTTGTTAATGACTCCTGGTCGGAGCCAATGGGACCAACCCCGATGCCGGGTTTGACCACCCTGCGAGACTGGGACATGAAGCTTCTTACCAAGTACAAGCCCTTCTACATGCCAGATTGTGATCTTTGCTGCCTCTGCACTTACGGCAAATGTGATTTGACAGCTGGCAAACGTGGCGCTTGCGGACTCGATATTGGAGCCCAGTCATCCCGGATAGTCCTTCTGGCTTGCAGCATTGGTGCAGCGACTCACACGGGACATGCTCGGCATGTAGTGGATCACTTAATCGAGAAGTTCGGTCGACGATATCCTCTAGATGTAGTTGGTTTAAACGTCAAAGTTGAAGCTCCAGTCACTAGGCTTGTTACTGGAATAAAGCCTGAAACTCTCGGAGACTTGGATGAAGTCCTGGAATACTGTGAGAAGCAAATCACGCACCTGCTCTCTGTCGCACATACTGGTCAGGAAGCGAATAACTTGGATTTTGAATCAAAAGCTTTGCACGCGGGACGAGTTGATCAGGTAGGCATGGAAGTCGCGGATATCGCTCAAATTTCCACATTTAACTTCCCGAAAGCTGACCCAGAAGCTCCACTTATAGAAATGGGCATTGGAACTGTTGATATATCAAAGCCAGTCATCATGTGCATCGGCCACAACGTCGTGCCTTCAGTTGGAATAATCGATTTCATGAAAGATAATGGTCTTGTCGACAAGCTTGAAGTGGTAGGCTTATGCTGCACCGCAATCGATAACACAAGATACTTTAACCGAGGCAAAATCGTAGGACCAATCTCATGGCAACTCCGTTTCATAAGAGGTGGATTTGCCGACGTAGTTGTTTTGGACGAGCAATGCGTAAGAACAGATGCTTCTCTAGAGGCTGAACGCGTAAAGGCTCCAGTCATAGCCGCGTCGGAAAAGAACTGTATCGGTTTCAAGAATCGTACAAATGACCCTGCAGACGAGATAGTTGCTGACTTGGTTAGCGGTAAGGTTCCAGGCGTTTTAATTCTTGATCCTGAAAAAGTCGGCGAAGTAGCCGTGAAGGTTGCACAGAAAATCGCGCCAGTCCGCAAGAAAATGAATGTACTTCCATCACTCGACGAAATCAAAGCTCTAGCGAAAACCTGCAGACAATGCAATATGTGTCAGAGAAGTTGCCCGCAAGACCTCAAAATTCCACAAGCACTAAAGGCAGCCGCCGAAGGCGATTTAACTCCGCTCACCGACCTGTACGAGGAATGCATCGGTTGCGGACGCTGCGAAGAAGCATGTCCAGTTAAACTTGAAATTCACAGCTTCATAGTCAAAGCCGGCGAGAAAAGTATGATTGAGGAAAAGAACTATTGCCGCGCAGG
>CAYSOZ010000149.1:0-1893 GCA_964432815.1 uncultured Candidatus Bathyarchaeia archaeon | reverse complement strand
ACGACCAGCAAGTATACGCTATTGGCAAAGGACCCACTGCAACGACTATTAGCGCACCCGACAATGGCGTGCCCTTCGGCACATCAGTCATGATAAGAGGCACAGTCAAGGACGTTTCGCCCGGCACAAAGGATTCAGGATTAGCTCTTCGCTTCCCGAACGGAGTCTCCGCTGTCTCTGACGCAAACCAGAGTGCATGGATGCAGTATGTCTACAAACAATGGGAGCCCAATCCTCACGAGACTTGGGTCGGTGTTACAGTGGATCTCTACGTGGTCGACGCGAACATGAACGCTAGACCAATCGGTACAGCAACGACGAGTGCGGAGAACGGGGCTTTTGCTTTCGCTTGGACTCCTGACATAACAGGCACGTATTATGTCTATGCTGATTTCGCAGGTTCCAAAGCTTACTATGGTTCTCATGCTGAGACCGCTTTCGTAGTGGACGAAGCACCCGAACCAACAGTAGCACCAACAGCAGAACCAGCTTCAGTTGCAGATCAGTACTTCGTGCCAATGTCAGCGGGCATGATCGTAGCAATAATAGTCGCAGCGATCGCAATCATACTCGTCCTCAGAAGAAGGTAAACATCAGCGCGAAGACAACACAAACTCAACTTCCCTCTTTTTTAATTTCTTCCTAATAGATGACGGTTAGAGAGTATCACCATTATCCTGAAGACAATGTTAGGGCAATCTAATCTAACGATTTTCGTCTATACTCGCTATCCATGAAACAAAAAACCTAAGCCGGTAATCAGCTGTGAAAAACCTTCCATGCACTGAATAGATTCGCTCTATTCGGAAAACGGAGACAAATAATGGAAAAATCCCCAATAGATAGGCATTTAGGCTTGAAGACAGTAGATAGGGGAAAACGGTTGATGAATCGAATGGTGACGGTGAAGATTCACGAAATACTGGAAGGATGCTGTGAAGGCAAACTTGTCTCTATAAGAGGCTGGGTTTACCGCAAACGGGAAAGCAAAGAACTGATTTTCCTATTGCTTCGTGACTCAACCGGTGTCATTCAATCTACCGTGAAGAAAGACAGCGCTGCTTGGAAAGAGGCGGAACGGGCAACTATTGAGTCTTCTCTGGTGCTTGAGGGCATACCAAAGCAAGACAAACGTGCTCCAGGCGGCTTTGAAATGTCGGCCCAATCCATAATAATAATCGGTTTAGCCGAAGTTTTCCCCATATCCAAAGACAAGAGCGAAGAGTTCATCCGCGACATGCGCCATCTCTGGCTTCGCAGCAGGCGAATGAATCTTGTGATGAGAGTCCGTGCAGAAGTCTTAGAGTTCGCTCGTGAATACTTGAGAAGCCAAGATTTCATAGAGGTTTCCCCGCCGATGTTCATCTCAGCCGCAGTTGAAGGCGGCTCCACCCTCTTCGGCCTGAAATACTTCGACCAAGAGCTGTATCTAACCCAGAGTAGCCAACTTTACCTTGAAATCCTAATACACTCACTTGAAAACGTGTATTGCATAGCCCCGTCTTTCCGTGCCGAGAAGAGCCGAACAATCAGACATTTGACCGAATATTGGCACCTCGAAGGCGAATGGCCATTCGCCGACATGAATGACCTAATGGTGTTTGAGGAAGGATTAGTGTCTCATATATGCCAGAACATAGCCGATAAATGCCAAAAACAATTTCAAGAATTAGGCGCAGACATCTCTAAATTGTCTCAGGTCAAGACTCCTTTTCCAAGAATAACTTACACGGAAGCCCTTGAACGGCTCAAAACAAAAAATCCAAATCTCAAGTGGGGCGATGACCTCGGCTACGAGGACGAGAAAGCTTTGGCCGAAGAATTCAACAAACCATTCTTCGTTTACGATTACCCCACTGCAATCAAGGCGTTTTACTGTAAAACATACCGTGA
>CAYSOZ010000148.1:0-2170 GCA_964432815.1 uncultured Candidatus Bathyarchaeia archaeon | reverse complement strand
GTAACGTCCCAGTAAACAAGCAAGTTTGACTATGCCATTTTGCCATGGGCGTGAAATAGAACATTTACTTCTGTTTTCTATAACTAAGTTCTAGTACTATGTTCTAGCGATTGGTCCCATAAGATCCAAGCGAAAAGATGGATGCAGATACACAGCACAAGGTCATGCCGAAGACGACAGCTGCTACTTTGCATTAAGATCCATCTGCATGATCCCAAACAGGTTGCCTTCTGTATCCTTGCAGTAAGTCATGTAGCCCACACCCTGCACGGCCATTTTCGGCCCCAGAACCTCTCCTCCCGCCCCCTTAATCTTCTCCACCGCAACCTCGAATGAAGCCACACTTACAGTATTTATCGTCGTAGGATGAGCATCATCTTTCAAAGCGATAGCACCATTGATCCCAGGCTCCGTATCTTCACCTGCCGTAATGAGCCAGTAATCCATCTCTTCCGCGCCATACCTGCCTATTTTCCAACCGAAAGCTTTCTCGTAGAAAGCAACTGCACGTTTCGTATCCTTCGCCGGAATCTCAAAATGAACGACTTTTGGCATTTCTTCACCTCCACAAATACTGAGAGACTGTTTTTTCTTAATAGCGTTAAGACTATAAGGCTATGTGGTTGTCCCTTTGCAACAACAAGTTGTCCGCGCGGTCCAAAGAGGCAAGGGAACCAAGTTACCATTCTAGCGCTCCGGCGGAACTGCTTGAAAAAACGGAGTAGCATGCACTCTATGTTTGGCCCTTGCTTATCGCCTGAGTCTACTCAGCGCAAGGTTTAATTTGGGTAGGCTGCATTTTTCATACGCCCAATTCGGAGCTTTACCCACAGTTCTAGTGATTAGGAATGACGGTGAACGAAGAAAACGTCTCGAAAATTCTTTCGGTGCTTTCGCACCCGCTTAGGAGACGTATTCTCTTTTACTTGAACGAGAAAGCGGAAGGCTCCTTCACTGATTTTGCGACTGCCTTCAACGTTGACACGGGAAAACTCAGCTTCCACTTAAGGTCTCTAGAAGCGTTTGTTGAGCAGACACCGACGGGAAAATACAAACTCAGCTCCGCGGGTCAAAACGCGATAGTACTCATCAAGGACTTGGAGTCATGGGCGATGAAAGCTGAGACTGCAACAAGGTCTTTTGTTCATCCGCGCTCAAACTGGAAAAAAAGGGTAGCCGCATACCTGATAGATTTTGCCATTGCCTTTACCTTGTTCTTTTGGCTGCCCAACCTACTATTTGAGTTTACCCTGGAGGATTTGTTTGGTGTGAATCTGATATTCTTCCTTGTGCTCTTCTGGGTCTACCTGACACTTCTTGAAGGGTTTTCAGGGCAAAGCATCGGAAAACTCATCGCTTACATCAAAGTCGTTAGTATCGACGGAAAACCCATCTCATACGACCAGGCAGCTGTGAGAAACTTTGGCACTGTTTTTCTTTTGCCCATAGACTTGATTGTTGGTTGGAGACTGAAAGACGAAAGGTTCATCAGATACTTCGACAAGTTCGCGGGTACAACAGTTCAAGATGTACATCCTCGCCAGACGCCGCCTCCATCAACTTCCGAAACGACAGCAGAAGAAACTCCTCAAACCATCGAATCTCATCAGTAGAGTGCCAATAACGCTTTCCGAGTTTCAGATCTCTTCTCAACCCAAACTGCCTGGGCAATTATGCTCCTTGGCTTCGTAGGCACGGCTAAACTTTTAAATTGTTGACCGCAGGAAATCTTGAACATGAAGGTTTCGTTATTATCCACCATCGTTACCAAAGTGCTTGGCGAACTGCTATTTCTGTTCGGGCTTTTCGGTTGGGTGTACGGAGTACTGGTACAATTGGTTCATCCTGAGTGGTTGACTCTCCAACTATCTCATCTAATAACTTGGATAAGGGTAGACACATTCACAATCATATGTTTCATAATTAGTGCAGTCGGATTTTTCATATGGCGATTAACAAGAGAATTGCTCTCGCGTTTTTCCTGAGCTTGGCGCATCGCCAATACTTGCGATCAGTCTATGCATTTGAAAGCAGGTTCTCGACTCCCTTTCTATAGAACAAGTAGGAGAGAACAATAAGCACGCCTCCAAGCACGATTGAAACCACAAGCATGGGAAGAAGCTCCAACCCGAGGAAAGGAACTTCGCCGCGAACGCCGCCGCTGGTCACG
>CAYSOZ010000147.1:0-2235 GCA_964432815.1 uncultured Candidatus Bathyarchaeia archaeon | reverse complement strand
CGCTTCTCTCTCCAGTGCATAATCATGAGAACTAAGCCTGCGAATGTAAGAATTGCGATGAATATAAGTCGTTCAGTCTGAAGAGCAGGCAGAATGAGACGCAACAATATGTACCCAATCAAGGCAGAAACGGCAAGTATTGTGGCCACGGTGGTCTTTTGCATTCTGTTTTTCCTATCTTGAGTGGAACAGTCCTTACTTAAAATCTTGCTCTACTGGTTTGTTGTTTAGAAATGGGGATGTTGAAAAAAGTGGTTTTGGATTAGGTGCGAGTGCTCTTATTCGCCCCAATCTTCGCCTTCAAGGGTTAATTCTTGAAGATCTAGGCATCCACCTCCGACAGGGTTGTTTTTTACTTCGAGCTCAAGTCCACAGCCTGGGCAGCTCAGGATTTCCCCTTTTTCCACGTCAAGGGGAACGTTCAGTTCTGAGGTGCAGTCGGGGCATGTGGCTTTTTGCTCTGTGTTTTGAGGAGTGTTATTTGAGGGATTGATCATCGTGTTTTTTCTCTTTTTTTGCTGGATGTCTCTGTATAGGGCTGGAGGGCTATTAAATATTGCGACTTTTGTGTTACAAAAAATGTTAACTGTGTTCTATTTGGAACAATGGCGTGTTAAAGGGAGATTAGATTGTGGCTCGGTCTGACTTTCATATGGAGACAGAGCGCATGCTGCCTAATTGGGAACAGTCATCGGCGCTGTAAAAACCAAGGAGCGATTACTTGCTGCAGAAGGTCTGCTTAAAAACGAATTTTGTTGCTTTCCATGCTTCCTTACGAGACAGGCCACGTAAAGAAGCTTCTCTATTGGATCGGGTTTTGCATGGATTACTAAAAAGAGCTTAGTCAAAGGGTCGATTTTTAACCCTAAAGCTCGAACAGTATTTTATTTGTCAGTTGCCCAGTAAGCCTCCGGATGTGACATTTTGGTCAAAAGGTTCAGGTGGAAGAACAAGGAGCCCTCAGCATCTGCTGTTTTCAAGATTAAGAACGGGGGCAAATCAGCCGATGGTTGGAAGCAGCAGATCACCGCGGTCACCCAGCGGATAGACGTTCAAACAAGGAGTCTAGACGAGGCTGTGGGGCGCTTTCAGCGGCGTGATGCCGGCATTTTCAGTCGCGTCGTGAAGGCCTTGGAGGATAGAGACGAGGCGAGAGCCAACATTCTTTCTACAGAGCTCTCGGAGATTCGCAAAGTTGAGAAAATGCTCACCCATGCATCACTTGCCTTGCAGAGTGTATCCATGCGTCTTAGCACGGTTTCTGAGATGGGTGACATAGTAGCGGCATTGAGTCCGGCGAGAAGCGTGTTGAACGACATACGCTCGGAGATGACTACTGTTCTTCCGGAAGCCGGTCAGGAGCTGGGATGCATAGGAGACTTGCTTTCTGACATAGTTGCTACGACTAATCATTCGGGGAGCATGCCGGTCGATGTTGGAAAGGCAACTCCTGAAGCGATGGCGATTCTTGAGGAAGCAGAGGTGGCCGCGGAGAAGAGGCTTGAAGACAAACTTCCCAACGTGGATGTCGGAAAAAGTCGTCAAAAGATTGACCTATAATCTCGGCGCGCGCTGTTGCGCAGTTCTGGGGCGATCATGATAAAAGGTGCTGTTTAGAAGTTATAAATTTGCACATACAACGTCTCGTAGACTGGACTTTAAGGTGTCGGTGTCATATGGCAGATAGGAAGTTCATGAAACTTGCAATCGAAAAGGC
Source organism: uncultured Candidatus Bathyarchaeia archaeon (assembly GCA_964432815.1). GTDB lineage: Archaea > Thermoproteota > Bathyarchaeia > Bathyarchaeales > Bathycorpusculaceae > A05DMB-2. The sequence goes on along the minus strand of CAYSOZ010000147.1, from coordinate 518 downwards.
GAAGGAAGGAATAGAAAAGGGACAGACACCTTTTGGAGCTTGTGTTGTTAGGGATTCTGAAGTTATAAGCTGTGCCCATAATACAGTTTGGAAAAGTAATGATGTAACCCGCCATGCTGAAATTAATGCTATTCGACTGGCCTGTAAAAAGTTAAATTCTATCGATTTGAGCGGTTGCACAATATACGCTACTACGGAACCTTGCCCCATGTGTTTTGGTGCATGCCACTGGGCAAGAATCTCCACAATAGTATATGGATCAAGCATAGAGGATTCCAGAGGATTCGGATTCAATGAGCTTGTCATTTCAAACAGAAGAATGAAATCTATGGGTAAAACTGAACTGGAATTGATTGGAGGCTTTGCCCGAGACGAATGTTTGGGGCTCTTTGAAATGTGGTCTCGTGGGAAAAGCAAGAGTCCCTATTAACGTGCACGCGCGTGAATAATGGCTATCACACGTCTACTGTTGCTATGAAGTGCTTAGGTTTGAAGAATACTTCGCTCTTAGTTCCTGA
>CAYSOZ010000146.1:0-2446 GCA_964432815.1 uncultured Candidatus Bathyarchaeia archaeon | reverse complement strand
GAGGTTGAAACTAAAAGGTTAAAATCCCTAAGCAAAGTAAATCCCATTCACGTTAGCTTTAAGGGTCAGCGTAGGTTTATGGCTTTTCTCACAGCGCTCAGGCTCGAAGCCGTCGCCTCACATCATCCCGGGAATAACAAACAACAGCCACAGATTTATCCATTATGTCACAAGTATGGAACTAACCCTCATAATGGGAAGCTCCTTTCTCGTCGACAATAAGCAACGTGGTCATGAAAATTCCGTCTATTTTGAGAAGAAGAAGACAGAAACCAATGTTTTTATGACCACTTTTTCTGCGATTTCGACATTTGACGAATAATAATCCTTAAACCATCGGGAGCTAAGCTACACTAACACCCAACTGTGTGTGGAGGTGAAAAGGAACGTTGTTCGAAGAAGAGGAATGGGAAGAGAGTGAAGATGAAGAATGGGAAGAAGAAGAATGGTAACCAGTTGCGAATAAAACTGTTTTACATCTTTCTTTCTCGCTAATTAGTCGCGCATTTTGTCTTTTATGCATAGTCTTTTGATGCCCATGTTTATAACCAAGCTGTTTTCATTATTGAGGTTGAGTTTGCCATGACCCGCATTGCTGTATTGGAAGCCGACAAGTGCAAGGTGAAAAAGTGTGACCGCCCCTGTGTGAGCTTTTGCCCGATGGTGAGAAGTCACGTAGAAGCTATACGCATAGAAGGCAACAAAGCCGTCATCTCGGAAACACTTTGCAGCGGCTGCGGAATCTGTGTGAAGAAATGCCCATTCAAAGCAATCAGCATCGTGAACCTTCCCGATGAGCTCGAAAAAGACTGCAGCCACCGTTTTGGGCAGAATGCATTCAAACTTTTCAGACTGCCCACGCCTTCGCCAGGAACAGTGTTGGGCTTGCTGGGACAAAACGGCATAGGTAAAACTACAACACTGAAAGTTCTTTCGGGCGAAATCAAACCCAACCTAGGCAGGTATGATAACCCAGCTGAATGGAACGAGATAATCCAGTATTATAGGGGTTCAACTCTTCAGGATTACTTCTTGAAAATAAGCCAGAATAACCTGAAAATCGCGCACAAACCACAGTATGTTGATAAAATTCCTAAAGCGGTTTCGGGCAAAGTTGGGGATCTTCTCGAAAAAGTGGATGAAAGAAATATTCTGAATCAACTCGCCACCGATCTTGAACTCACGACGGTCTGGGATCGAGACTTGCAGGTACTCAGCGGAGGCGAGCTCCAACGTGTGGCGGTTGCTGCAGCTCTAAGCCGAGAGGCGGACGTGTATCTCTTCGATGAACCTTCAAGCTACCTGGATGTGAAGCAACGACTGCAAGTGGCGAAAGCTATCAGAAGCTTGAAAGATTATCAAAAAACCATAATCGTGGCAGAACACGATCTAGCCATAATCGATTATTTGTCCGATCAGATATGCGTCTTCTACGGAGAACCAGCAGTCTACGGCGTAGTCAGCCACGTCCACGGCGTCAGAACTGGCATAAACATCTATCTACAGGGCTACATTCCTGACGAAAACATCATGTTCCGGAAAGAAGCCATAATGTTCCACGAAAAGCCTCCAGCCATAACAGCTGCTGGCGGTGAAGTCTTGCTGAAATGGGGACACCTTGAAAAGACATTCAAAGGCTTCAAGCTTGTCGCCCTGCCCGGAGAGATTAGACGTGGCGAAATCATCGGCATTCTTGGGGCCAACGGAATTGGCAAAACCACTTTCGTAAAGATTCTGGCAGGAATCGAAGAACCCGACGATAAAAAGGAGCAACTAGGCGAGTTATCTGTGAGCTATAAACCCCAGTACATCGCAGCCGACTACGAAGGAACGGTTCAGGAGCTACTTATGAGCGTAGCTAAAGACGCCTTCACGTCAAGTTGGTATAAAACTGAAATTCTCAACCCGTTAAAGGTCAACATGCTTCTGGACCGGCGTGTGATGGAGCTCAGCGGAGGAGAACTACAAAAAATCGCTATTGCTGCATGTCTAAGCCGCAAAGCAGACCTATTTCTCCTCGATGAACCAAGCGCCTATTTGGATGTTGAGGAAAGACTGAATATGGCAAAGACAATACGGCGCGTGGTTGAGGCGCACAGCGTAACCGCTTTCGTTGTGGAACACGACGTCGTGACTCAGGATTTCATAGCTGACAGCCTCATGGTCTTCAGCGGAGAACCCGGAGTAAAAGGCGAAGCAAACCCCCCAACAAGCCTCAGGAAGGGCATGAACGTATTCCTCAAAGAAATGAACGTCACCTTCCGAAGAGATTCAACAACCAGACGCCCCAGAGTTAACAAGGAAAACTCAAAAATGGATACGTTCCAAAAAGATATTGGCGAATACTATTACACACGCCTCCGACAAAAATAAGAAATTGTTCTTTCTCAAGACATAGCCTTTCTTCATTGACGAGCAGTCAATTTAAAATAGGCATAAATATATC
>CAYSOZ010000145.1:0-2584 GCA_964432815.1 uncultured Candidatus Bathyarchaeia archaeon | reverse complement strand
AGCAAAAATAGTGCTGGGCTCAGATCTTTATCACAATAATGATGAGTACTGGCGGAACCTGTTGCGCTTCGCCAAACACATGACCCTTAGTCGCACGCTGAGATGTATGACGATTATGGGAAGATCCGAAAACGAGAAACTCGACCTCTCTCAGTACTATTACGCGTCGATGCAGGCCGTGGATGTTAAAGAAATCGGCGCTGAAATCCCCCATGGCGGAATGGATCAGAGAAAAGCCCATGTACTGGCAAGAGAGATTTATCCAAAAATGGGTTGGAAAAAACCCGTAGCGGTTCACCATCACGTTCTCATGGGCATAGCCGAACCAGTCAAACTCGAAACAAAAGACAAGCTGGAGCAGGTTATCGCAAGCAAGATGAGTAAATCGAAGCCATGGACCGCCATATTCATACACGACACTGATAAGCAAATAAAAGAAAAACTCCGGAAAGCTTGGTGCCCCGAAAGACAGGTCGAGATGAACCCGGTTCTGGATATGGTCGAACACGTCGTTTTCCATGAAAACAGAACATTCAAGATAGATCGCCCCGCAAAGTTCGGCGGACCAATAGAATTCCAAGGCTTATCTGAACTTCAGAAAGCCTATTCAAACGGAAGATTGCACCCGCAAGACCTCAAGAATGCTGTGGCAGATGAAATCTCAAAAATCATCAGACCTATCAGAGAATATTTCGAGACAAACAAGCAGGCTAAAGAGTATCTAGAAATAGTGAAGCAAGCTCAGATAACAAGGTAATTCTCTTTGACAACACACCTTAAAGATAAAGAAGAAAAGATCCTGAAGGTTTTGTATGCGCTTACAGAAGAGGTTGAAAAAGGGACACCGATAATAGTTGAAGGAAAGAAAGACATCGCAACTCTCCAAGCCTTAGGAGTTGAAGGAAAAATGTTAACTGCAAAAACGGGTGGGAAGGCCTTCTTAGATGTCGTATATGAAATTGAGCAATTGAATGCAAGAAAAGCCATTCTTTTTCTGGATTTTGACAGACGAGGGAAAGAAGGAACAAAACGCTTGAAACAAAGCTTGGAACATGCCGGAGTGAAACCGAACATTAGGTTTTGGATGGCGCTTTCCGGTTTATTAGGGAAGGAAATTCAGTGTGTAGAGAGCCTATATACATATTTGCGAACTCTAAAAAGCAAGATTGGTTAAATAGGTTACAAGAATTTTGAGCAGATAGAAGCGCAGAGGCCACATTTTCAATTTTGTTTTTGATATTTAGCAAAATTAGGTCAATCCGCACAAATTGTGGTGAAATCAAGCAGGAATAAAGGGTGCTTGACCAGCCGGAATCTAATTGGCTAGAGATCTCAGCATTTTCCTGAACTTTCGATTGATTTCGTCCTGCTTTTCTAACTTCTCATCAGACATCGAGAGTAAACCTGCGTATTCCTGAACACCTTGCTTTACGAAAAAGTCCGCGTCCTTGAGGCTCGATACCGCTTCCTCATATTCTTTGGCGCTGCAGCATTCTTCTCGCTCCATTGCCAATTCAGACAGTTTGGCAATATCTTTCTCGTCATATTTCAGCTTAAATCCGATTTTCTTCAAAGAAGCCAGAATGGCAGCAATGTTTTCAGTTTGCATCTCTTTGCTGCCGGAGGCTTTTCCAACGGTTATTTCGAAAATCTCCGCTGTTGCCATGTAATAGCTTTCGATAAGATGGTCTACACGTACTTCACGCGTGACTTCTACCATGTCTGCTTCCACAAGCTTCTTTATGTGATGATAGACTGTCTGTGGAGTGAGGTCAAGCTCATCGGCTATCTGACTTACCGTCATCTCTTTGGCGCGGAGAAGGAAGACAATTTTCCTCCTTGAGTCATCAGCCAGTATTTTGAAGGCTTCAGGGTCACTTATGGATTTTATGGCTTTCACGCAATCACTAAGTAAACAGTTGTTTAAGTATGTATAAAAACGTTTTCATATTAAAACGAAAATCTTTTTAAGCAACTTGTGTCTTACTATTAAGACAGCCATCTTAATGGTATGATGAAGAGTAAAATGGTGAAACAAGCATGAAAATTAGAACAAGAAACATTTTCACTCTTAGAAAAAATCGCGTTCAACTCGACAATCTCAGAGCGGTAACGGCGTTCAAAATGCAATCTCCCCGCCTTATTCCCAACGTCCTTCAATTTGGGGAGAACGAACGAAAAATAACCCAGCGACTAATCGCGTTGGAAGTTGAAAGAAAACAGTCGATAGGCAGAACCTATGCAAACATGCTTCCTGCGAGATAGCCGCCGAGCACGCTGAGCGCTTTCAGAAGAATCGTCCCAGTCCCGGCTTCATTGCAACCTCACAGCCGCAGTCCGCTCTGAATCATACGGTTTCCAGTTCTTTCAGTAATCTGTTGTATTGACGAGCATAATGCACTGAAACATAAAACCCGAAAATGGTCGAAAAGACGCCTAACACTGTACAAAGCAGTCCCCCAATAGATGCGATACTGCTATTTCCAATAACACTGATTATTAGACCTGCACTGACAAGAAATGCACCCATTAGAATTATTAGTAAGCCGTTCTTCTCATTTCTCGCAACGTCCGTAATCCTTTG
>CAYSOZ010000144.1:0-2623 GCA_964432815.1 uncultured Candidatus Bathyarchaeia archaeon | reverse complement strand
TAATAGTCGTTGTGGCTGCAGCAACGATATTGGTGTTTTCGTTGATTCGAAACGGAAGCATCGAAATTGACTTGCTGCTTACCTCTGTTGCTTTGGCCGTGTCTGCAGTTCCGGAGGGATTGCCTGCTGTAGTAACAGTCACGCTAGCGTTAGGTGCCAGGGAACTATCTAAACGAAACGCGGTGGTTAGGCGGCTTGCTTCCGTTGAGACTCTAGGTTCAACCACGGTCATTTGCTCCGATAAGACAGGCACATTAACAAAAGGCGAAATGACCGTCCGCAACATCTACGTGAGCGACAAGACAATTGAGGTCACTGGCACGGGTTATGAACCTGTTGGCGAGTTTAGAGCTGAGAATACGCCCATTGCTCGTGCAGAGAATGGAGATCTCGACCTGATTTTGAGAATAGGTGCCCTCTGCAACAATTCCAGCATTGATAGGTCGCGGGTTCTAGGAGATCCAACTGAAGGTGCATTGCTTGTCGCTGCTTCCAAGAGCAACATGAAGGTCGGCGATGTGGAAAAGCAGTATCCTCGCGTGGCTGAGATACCATTTAGCTCTAACAGGAGATTAATGACGACTGTGCATGATTCGCCCGAAGGGCGACGAGTAGCGTATGTAAAAGGATCTCCGGAGAAGATTCTGCAACTTTGCAGGTTTATTCATTTGGAAGGAAAACAAAAACGGCTGAATGAGGAACTTAGAAACGAGCTTCTTGGCAGGAATGAGAAAATGGCTGATCAGGCGCTGCGCGTTTTAGGCATGGCGTACCGGGAGATACCCGAAACCATCGCCAGCTACGATGAGAAGAATCTGGAGAAAGAGCTGGTTTTTGTGGGGCTGGTGGGTATGATTGACCCGCCCCGCGAAGAAGCGAAAGACGCGGTAAAACTGTGCGAGAAAGCTCGAATAACGGTTGTGATGATCACTGGAGATCATAAGTTGACCGCTGTGACCGTAGCTAAAGAACTTGGAATTTTGAAGACAGAGCTTGCTCTCACAGGCGAAGAACTTGACGCAAAAAGCGATGAAGAATTTGGAGAAATTGTTGAAACGGTCCGAGTGTATGCCAGGGTTTCTCCTGAAAACAAACTGCGAATTGTCAAGACCTTGAAAGAGAAGGGCCATGTTGTCGCCATGACAGGCGATGGCGTTAACGATGCGCCTGCAGTGAAACAAGCTGACATTGGCATAGCTATGGGCATCACCGGCACGGATGTTACTAGGGAAGCTTCGGACATGGTTTTGGCAGATGACAACTTCGCAACCATAGTTAACGCAGTCAAGGGCGGCAGAATAGTCTATGACAACATTCGGAAGTTCATCAGGTTCCTTGTTGCGCTCAACTTTACCGAGCTGATTCTAATCAGTTCTTTCGCTTTGATTGGGTTGCCAATACCGCTTCTTCCCGCGATGATTTTGTGGCTGAACTTGGTTACTGATGGCCCTCCAGCTGTGGCTTTAAGCATGGATCTTCCGATCGATGATGTGATGCAGAGACCGCCTCGGAGCCCTAAAGAGGGGATATTGCATGGAACCCTAATTTTCATTCTTGCGTCCTCGCTTGTGCAGTTGACTGTGGAAATCTTTGCTTTCTGGTGGGGATTAAGCGTGCAGGGGTCACTTGATAAGGCAAGAACCATGGTCTTCATTGTGGCATGTTTCTATGAGCTTGTAGTTATTTGGAATTGTAGATCAGAAAGCCGCAATGCCTTCAGAGTTGGTTTCTTAAATAACAAAGCGTTGCTTGCAGCTGTAGCGATTTCTGTATTGTCTACTTTCGCAGTTGTCTATGTTCCTGCGTTACAATTCCTGTTTCAAACAGTCATTTTGGATTTGACTGATTGGGCGGTTGTTGCTATTCTGTCTATGGCAGGCTTCCTCTTAATTCCCGAGGTCCTATTCAGAAAAGAGAACCGTTTGCGGGGACAAATCCGCTAGAAGCCACGCTAAAGTTTAGGATTGAGAACTCAATACCATCTTCGCCAACGGACCAGACTGCCGCCATGCTCCCTCTTCCACTTATCCAAAAACTTGCTGTAGTAATCCACGCCCTGAAAAACTGGAGCATATGTCAATTTCTCATCTATCCCACAAGTGCAAGTAGCGTGCACCTCATTATTCTTGGATATGACTATCTGCAACAGAGTCTTGGTACAACTGGGGCAGTCATAAGGACCAGTGATCAACTGCTTGGCTTCCTTCTGAAGAATCTTGATTTTCTTGCTTGCAGGAAGAACTTTGAACTTTTCCTTTCCTGGAGACATTATCTGACAACCTTAACGCTTTTGGCGTGTCCCTACACCAAAAAATGGACCATCGCTATAAGGATTCCCCAATATTTCTCTATTTTTGAAGCATTGTCTTGAAGAACCGAGTAGGCAAGCGCGTGCTATCCTTTATTTTTCAGGCATTTGGTGGTTTGGTTCGTCGTAAGTGTAGCGCGCATGGCTGTTCCTATATTTGGTCATATATGGCATTTATTCCTCTTCAAATCTCAACCACTAAATTTTTCCATGAACAAACAGACTTCTGAAGACCGATCTACGGAGAAACAGAATTAAAACCATTATTAGCCATTTTTGGGAACACGCACGCATGCTTAAGGCGTACATCCGCTT
>CAYSOZ010000143.1:0-2716 GCA_964432815.1 uncultured Candidatus Bathyarchaeia archaeon | reverse complement strand
CTCCCACTTCGCGGGCACCTTACTATTCTCATTGAACTGCTGCTTAAAACGTTGCGCAACGCCACGATAGATGCCAAACCCATAAACAACGGGTACACTCTCGCTTATCCCAACTGCCAAAGTCTTAGAAAGGTTGCCTTCCAACGGTCTTTCAGGAGAATTCTCCTCACTGATATGCTTAAGAAGTCTTGCAGATTTCGAAAGTTCCTCAGAGACATGAGAAGCCAGCTTTATTTTTTCCAATAAGACCAGCAGTGGCACGAACATATACGGTAAAGCAGCACGCGGCGGCATGCCACTGGGAACACGCAGATAGGGAATATTTAGCTTTTCCGCAAACTCCAGCAGGCTTCCGCCAGAGCTTATGCAATAAATCACGCATTTTCTTTTCAATGCATCCAGGAAAGCACCCAATGATTCTTCTGTTTCGCCTGAATAACTCACAATCACAGCCAAGGTTTTCTTGTTTGCGTAAATGGGCAGATTGTAGTCTCTGTTAACCTCAATCGGGACCGGGGTTTTTTCGCGTGCCCAGTCTTTCAGCAGTTCGCCCCCGATTGCTGAACCACCCATACCGGACACAATTATGTTATCAGGTTTGAGAGAAGTCAGAGAGATTCCTTGTGCTTTCTTTTCGGATTCTACGTAATGTTTCGAGGACTCTATGCAGTATGAAATCATGTTACTCCTATCGACTGTTTTCAAATTGCTAGCATCATCCAAAGACGATGTTGCCATTTCACCAGTCACCTTTACTTTTATATTCTGTGTTGAACTTTTAAGCTGAACGCAGATAACTGTAATTTCCTCTGCGGGAGAGAATCAGTCGTAATGGACAAAAAACTGGCGATCGCCATACCCGCATCCGCGATCTCGGACACGCCCCATCTAAGGGAGAAAACCTCGAAGATAGGCTTGATCGGAAGAGCTGCGGCCATTTTCAGAGTGAACGAAATAATAGTCTACACTGGTAGCGCAAAAACCAGTCAGATAGAAGATGCAGCACTCATGACCGCTTTATTGGCGTACATGGAGACTCCGCAATATCTGAGGAAGAGACTGTTCAGAATCGAGCCGCAGTTGCAGTTTGCGGGGATTCTCCCTCCTTTGCGTACGCCACATCATCCTTTGTTCAGCAGGTCGACGAGCCTAAGGGCGGGCGAATACCGAGAGGGCGTTGTTCTTGCTGGAACTAAAGATGGTCTCCTCATAGACATAGGAGTGGATAAACCGGCTCTCATGCGCGAAGCCAGGTTTGCGATTGGCAAACGCCTGACAACGAGAGTATTGAGGGAGGGAGAACAGGTTGAAGTTGAGAACTCAGACCGAGATCAAATTCCCGTTTACTGGGGATACACCGTTTCAGCTCATGAACATCCCTTCATCGAACTTTTCAAGAAGGGAAGATTCGATCTAACCATTGCCACGTCGAAATTTGGGACAAGAGTCACAGATATCGCAGAGAAAATTGCTGAAAAATGGACTAAAGCTAAGAATATTCTAGTTGCTTTCGGTGCACCAGCTCAGGGATTGTTCGAAATAGCCAGAGATGAAGGAGTAAACCTTAACGACAAAGTGGATTTTGTGGTTAACACAATTCCAAATCAGGGAACCGACACGGTCAGGACGGAAGAAGCTGTCCTTGCTTCATTGGCTACATTCAACACGCGATTTGAGCAATAGGTCACATTCAAGTCTTAGCGTGCTAAATGCAAATCTAAGAAATAGAAGAGTTTCTTCAAGACGCAGTCTCCACGCATCGCATCTCCTGTTCTTTATCCATAAGAGTCAATCGAGAGCCAAAGAATTAAATTCACGTTTGTTAATTTGCTCTGCATGCGATTCGATATCTTCTTTCCGATGCTTTTGTTTGCCGTAACAGTTGTAGGCATGTTACTAAGCAAAAAGGCCGAACCCAAACTCAAGACAGTTGTCGAAGAAACTGAATTTAGAAATCGAGACGTCGCTCTCCTAGTGGCAATGATTGGCGTGGCAGTTTCAGTCATAGTATTCATTCCCCAGATGGCAATAATGGCTGTTTTTCTCTTTTCTTATTCAACTTTATTGTTCACGGTTTCGTACGCATTTTCAGACATGCCAAAAAAGCGAGTCATTCTTTTCTGTGCGGCTAACTGCATTGTTGCTGCAGTGGCTTTAACCCTTGGCCTTTTGGGTTTCATACCCTCGGGGTTAAGCAACTACGGAACCTTGGCTTTCGCTGCCTTTGCGGCAGCTGCATTGTTGGCATTGTTCTACTCTATGCGGCAGAGTGAACCCAAATCAAGATGGTACGTTGCTGCACTATCACCAGTATTGTTCTTATTGTTATTCGTGTTTTTTAATGGAACGCCTATTTGGTACCCATTTCTCCTGGACATTTACGGTCTGATATTCGCGGTTTTAATTGTCCTATATTTAAGCAGTCTCTTCACATGGAAAACAGTGATTTTCTTCGCGGCGGGACTTACTTTGATGGACATAATACTGGTCTGGGTAACGGGCGCAATGGTTGAGACGGCGAACACGGTCTCCAATCTGGGTCTTCCAGTTTTGGTCGCTTTTCCAACCATTCCTTTGATTACTATAGAAGGGGCCATTGCCTTCCTTAGGCTCGGTCTCGGAGATTTCTTTTTTGCAGGCATACTTGGTACTCAAACAATGAAGAAATTCGGGAAAAAGACCGCATTCTTGGCTGTTGCGACGATGAGTGTATCCT
>CAYSOZ010000142.1:1998-2810 GCA_964432815.1 uncultured Candidatus Bathyarchaeia archaeon | reverse complement strand
CTACACTATTTAATAAGAAAAGCACACTAAAGACCTGTAAAGACCCAATTTACGAGAACCAACCTCACAACTGGCTACGTCATGTGCTTCTTCAGTGCATCAACGTATCTTTGTTTGTTGCAGAGTCCGATGATTTTTTCAACTTCACAGCAATCTTTCAGGATTACAACCGTTGGAATGCTGGAAACGCTGAATTTCTCGGCTGTCGCTGGGTTTTCATCAACGTCAACTTTGGCGATGAGGATTTTTCCAGCGTACTCTTTGGCTAATTCCTCGATTGTGGGAGCTAATGCTCTGCAGGGTCCGCACCATCCTGCCCAAAAATCAACCAGAACCAAGGGGTTTTTCTTGATTGTCTCGTCGAAGTTTGCGTCTGTTAGGTGAAAGGGTGCTTCACTCATGCTATTCAATTCTCCAATAATAATTTACAATGGTATTTGTTGGCTTAGTTCGATATAAACCGTTCGTGATGCCAGTTATTTACATGCTCTTAACTTCTGTTGGAGCACCTTAAATCTGCTGTAAGCTTCATTCGGATTGGTTATGCTTGCGGCTTCTTTCTCAAACGGGCATATATCTTGTTTTTTGTCGTCGAGAATTGTGTCCACGAGTTCCTTCCATTCGCAGGTTATCCTGTTTTCTTCGAGCAAGGTTTTTGCTCCGGTGCTTAGGGTTTCGGCGTAAACCGCTTTGGGCAAAGGAGTTCTTTAAAGCCTCGATCTCGTCTGACCGCAACATCTTCCCCTTGTCAATTTCGTGAACCAAAGCCTCAAGTTCATCGGCGCTTCGGACCTCATCCATCTTGTCCGAAG
>CAYSOZ010000142.1:0-1988 GCA_964432815.1 uncultured Candidatus Bathyarchaeia archaeon | reverse complement strand
AACCGCTTTTCCAACAACCTTGTCCGCGATTGAGGCGTTTTCAAGTTTTTCGCCGAATTGTTCGATGGCATTCAGGAAACCTGAGATTCTGTGGAATTGGGTTTCGAAGAGTGTTTCACCGTTTTTTACGATTATAAGCGTTAACTGTCTTTGGAGAAGTTGGGTTTTGGCTGTTTCGAGGTCGTTCATAGCTGCGTGTACTTTTAGAGTGTGGGTTAGTAAAACGTTATGGCTGCGTCTGGAATGAAAAGCTTTTAGGCTTCACCAGCCAACTTCTGATGGGCGACTCTGATGACTAAGATAATTCGCGTGGGCGTAACGTTCCCGCCAGACCTTCTTACCGATTTGGACGAGGTTATTGACAAGATGGGTTACGAGAGCCGTTCCAAAGCCATTCAGGATGCAGTGAGGCTTTTCGTGTCGGAGAAGAAGTGGCTTCGGGAAGAGAAAAAGGATCAGACTGGCATTCTACTGATGATTTATGACCATGAAGTGACGGGTTTAGATGGTGAATTAACTGAAGTGCAGCATGAACATTCAGCCGTGATTTCCTCTTCAATGCACATTCACGTTGGTGAACGCGATTGTCTGGAGGCGATTGCGGTGAAGGGGAAGGCTTCTGAAATTCGCAAGCTCAGCAATGAGTTGACGACGAAGAAGGGCGTTAAAATTCTGAAGACGATGATGGTCTCACTGTAAGCAAGCTTAGCATTTGATTTCGAACATGCGTTCCAATGCTACTCGCGCTTTCTTAGCGGTTTGTTCTGGAACCTTAACCACGTGTTTCTCATCTCTTAACGACAGGTAAAGTCTATCAAGCGTGGTCAACTTCATGTTGGGGCATACTGCTCCTTCGTAAGCCACGAAAAACTGTTTCCCAGGGTTCTCTTTCCGCAATCGGTGCAAGAGACCTTCTTCGGTGCCGACAATGAACTTCTTTGCGTTGGATTCTTTTGCGTAGCGGCACATTTTTGAGGTGCTGCCGATGACGTCTGCGGCTTTGCGCATTTCGCTGCTGCATTCAGGGTGCACCATGACTACTGCGTCTGGGTGTTGGAGCTTGAGGAATTTGACGTCTTCGGGTTGGAAGAGCAGGTGGGTTGGGCAGAAGCCGTATTCTGGGATGGGGATGAGGGTTTTTCCTGTTTTTTCTTGGACGTATTCGGCTAGGTTGCGGTCTGGACCGAACAGAATCTTGTCTGCGTTTAGCGATTGGATGACTTCTACGGCGTTGGCGCTTGTACAGCATATATCGCATTGTGCTTTGGCTGCTGCCAGAGTGTTCACGTATAGCACTACGGGCGCGTTTGGGTACTTTGCCTTTTGCCGTTTGATTTCTTCCACCGTTAACATTTGCGCCATGGGACAGCGTGCGCCCAATGTGGGTAGGAGCACCTTTTTTTGTGGGTTGAGGATGGCTGCGGATTCTGCCATGAAGTCTACGGCACAGAACACGATGGTTTCAGCGTCTTTTTCCTGCATGGCTTTGAGGCTAATTTCGACGCTGTCACCCACGTAGTCGGCGATGTCTTGGATTTCTGGACGTTGATAGTTGTGGGCTAAAATTACGGCTTTCTTTTCCCATTTAAGCTTCTCGATTTTCTGGGTTAAACTCATTTCATGCGCCTTAACGTGAGAGTTAGCAATGCAGAAGACGAGATATATATTTTTACCTGAACAAACGGGTTTTCGAATGATGGTTCTTAGAGAAATTGTGGCAGGTGGTCATGCGATTTCTTGGGTTTTGTAGCTCTTCTATTCAGATGGCAGTTGACTCTAAAAGTTCTCTGTTGCTCGAGAAAGACGCCCCCTCCCTTTTATGAAGTGGTCAATGGCCATTGCTAAATTCTGGGTTTCGCTAAAATGGGGTTGATGCGGTAAAAATAGGGTTGTGTGTGCGTAAGCCTTAAGCTTTAGAACACGTTAATAATACACCGTTGAATATTGTAAGAGAACAGGAGAGAATTGTCCAATTAGTCCAAGAAAAA
>CAYSOZ010000141.1:0-2908 GCA_964432815.1 uncultured Candidatus Bathyarchaeia archaeon | reverse complement strand
TAGTAGACATGGAAGGCTTGTCGCAAGAAGAGGCTGGACAGAGAATGAGCATCTCACGAGGAACCATCTGGAGACTTGTTCAAAGTGCGAGAAGGAAGACTTCCCAAGCCCTTAGTGAAGGAAGACCAATCTACATAGTTACATCTACTCCAAGCAAAAACGTTCAAAACAGTGACAAAACGAAATAGCCACCGCTTGCGCGAACAAGTCAGTTCTTGCCGCTCGGCACTGGTTGATTGCAAGAATTTTCCTTAACATCGACTAACCAGTTTCCGGAGATAGTATTTGTAGCCTTCAAATTTAAGCTCCAAGAGTTTGCCTTCGCGAAGTAGTTTCTCGATTATTTGCCAATTTGCTTTTGCCGAACTCAAACACTCTCTGACTGCTTGCTCCCGCATCGGGTGCACAGCCATTATGCCCAACAAATCTTCCTCCACATTTCCTGTAAAGGCAAAAGCGTCTCCCTCATATCCTAACAAGCACTCAACTCTGTCGACACCAAGCTTTTCGGAAAAGACTTGAAAGGCTACATTTATCACTTCTTCTCTGGCAGGTTTGACCCAATTCTCTGTTGGTGGTCTGGTTGGAACCGCAACATACGCCCTGTTTAGCTTCTCAAGGTGCGCCAGAAACGTTGCTATCCTTTCCAATTCGTTTGTGTAGTCTATTCCATCCAAAAGCATAGTTTCAGTGACGATTATTCCTTTGAACACTTCTGCAAAATCTCGGATGCCCTGCAGAATCGCGTTTAGCCTTAAGTTTTTGTGGGGTCTATCCACCCTCTTCCATAGGTCCTCGCTGACAGCGTCCACTTTCAAAGATACATAATCCGCACCTAGCAAATCCTTTCTGACATTTTCTACCCATAGCATTGAGGCATTTGTTAAGACAGCTATTGGTATTCCCAGTCGCTTCAGTAGTTGTATTTCTTCGCCGATGTTGCTGTCCAGTGTTGGTTCCCCGTCCGGCACATAAGTTAGATAGTCGACTCGTTCGTTTTTCATGAAGACATTATTGACTCTTTTTTCTACCTCTCTCAAAATGTCATATGGCTGGTAGAGAAATTGCCTCTCAATAGTATTCTCGCTGGTTTTTCCCAACTGGCAGTAAACGCATGAATAAGAACATACCTTTGGTCGGATATTATTTATCCCAAGACTTTTTCCCAGGCGTCTGGATGGAACTGGACCAAAAGCGAGAAGACTAGAATCCTGCAAACTCATAGTTTCCACCGAGAGATAGTTCTCATTTCTTTTTCAGCATAGCTCTTTCTACAGAAACCGTGTACATCTCAGAGATTTCTTTTCTGCGTATGCAGTCTTTTAGTAATTTTGGGATAATATTGATCCAATCTACTTCTGGGTATTTACTCATTTCCTTCTCCAATTCATCATCTATAGTCAAAATTATTTCATGAGTCAAGTGAAACACCCACAAGGTATTATGTGCAATAGTGCAAAATTAGTTTTGTGGTGAACGCGCGCTTCGGTCAGATATGCAACAAGTTTTTTTTTCACAAACCGGACATATGCTTTCTGTTGTTAATATGCTACCTTTCGACTGAATAGGCCCCGGAACAGTTCATTGAAGCTTAGTTAGACTTTTGTGGATTGACAAATCTTGTTCCACATGTTCCTTATTCCTTCTGACACACTGCTCTCGGGCGAGTATTCAATGACAGTTTTTCCGTTAACCATTGCATGGGTGAATTCACTGCTGAAAGGAATAATGCCTACTACATCGATTCCGTTTATACTGCAGAAACTCAAGATATTGTTAGTGTTGTCCGCGTTCACGTCGTACATGTTTATGCAAACAAAGGGAACTACATTAAAATGATCTAACAGTTTCAAGACTCTTTCAAGGTCATGTATGCCAGACAAGGTAGGCTCCGTAACCACTAGTGCAGCATCAACTCCAGTAATTGAAGCTATCACGGGACAGCCTAACCCCGGAGAACCATCGATAATTATTCGCTCGCATTCTTCTTTCTCAGCTATTATTTTGGCATTCTGTCGAACTAGTGTGACAAGTTTTCCAGAATTGGATTCACCCGGATAAAGCAGGGCATGCGACATAAAGCCGTATTTTGTCTTCGAAATGAAGGCTTTTCCAGAGATTCTCGGAACCAAAGTTATCGCATTGACTGGGCAAGCGACTTTACAGACGCCGCATCCCTCACAAGCAATAGCATCAACTTCATAGTCTTCCGTGATCGCATCAAAATTGCATTTTTCTCTGCATAAACCGCACTTAATACATACTTTTTTCTCAATGACAGCTAGTTTTGAACCTCCGAAATCTTGTGCTTTAATTATCTCGGGATGCAGGAGCATGTGAAGATCCGGCGCGTCAACATCACAGTCTGCCACAACAGTGCTTTTGGCTAGGACGGCAAAGGCGGCAGTTATTGAGGTTTTTCCCGTGCCGCCCTTACCGCTCAAAACCGTCAACTGTTTCATTTGCCGACTAACTCCGCAATTTCGTTATGGAGCGCTGAAAATTTTTCTTCCCACTCGGGCATTTCTAGACTAAATGGAATACCTTTTGAATAGAGTTCGGCTATTCTCCTTTGATAGGGAATTTCTAAAAGAATTCGGATGCTTTCTTTTTCGCAGTACTCATAGACTGCTTTATCGCCTATACCTGTGCGGTTGACAACTACACCGAAAGGAACCGCCATTCTTCGCAAAACCTCAACAGTTATCTTAAGGTCATGTAAGCCAAAAGGAGTGGGTTCCGTCACGAGGACACAGAAATTGCTTCCCCTGACAGTCTCCACAAAGGGACATGAAGTGCCAGGTGGAGAATCAAGAATTACATTCTTATCTATTTTGATCTGTTTTTTAACGGCTTTTATTACCGGAACGGCGAGGGGCTTACTCACTTCAAGCTCCCAGTAAACAAG
>CAYSOZ010000140.1:0-2915 GCA_964432815.1 uncultured Candidatus Bathyarchaeia archaeon | reverse complement strand
GTGCTGAATCCGTTTTCATTTTTCAATTTTTGTTTTGCAGGAGGTCTCTCAAAGTAGAAAGGTATCCTGTCCTTCAGGCGATCACCGAAAGTAGGTTCTAACTCATTCTTATAGAAGACACCGGTGGGAATTCTGTCACCCCATTCTCGGGTTTTATTCAACGCCGCCACTTTCTTGTCAAAATCCTCATTCCAATCATGCACGACTGGGTCGAAGCCCTCTTCCTCCAGTTTATAGAGCCTGGATTGAGGTTTTCCACTTTCGTCCTTTCGGTCTTCTCCGGCATACCAGCTCTTGGTAGTTATGTTGTTGTACGTTGGGCACGGTTGCAGGCAGTCTATGAATGCTACGCCTTTATGCTGAATGGCCTGTTTTATTGTATCCTTCAAGTGCCTAACGTCGTAAGCGTATGACCTTGCAGCGAAAGTGAAGCCTGAGATAATCGCTAGTCCGATACTGTTTACTGCTTCATTGATGTTAGGTTTTGGCAGCGCCTTCGTTTGGATGCCCAATCCCAGAGTAGGCGACGCCTGGCCTTTTGTTAATCCATAAACGCCATTATTGTGGATTATATAGGTCATGTCTATGTTTCTTCTTCCAGCGTTTACGAAGTGTCCTGCGCCTATACCCAAGCCGTCTCCGTCTCCTCCGATGGCCAAAACTTCCAAATTGGGATTGGCGACCTTGATTCCCATCGCGAAGGGGAGGGTTCTCCCATGCAGTGTGTGGACGCCGTAGCACTTCACGTTGTGAGCTTCTTTGCCTGAACAGCCTATGCCGGAAACCATCACGATATCCTGGGGATCGAAACCCAATTCTGCAAAAGCCATCTGCAGGCCGTTCATTATGCCGAAGTCGCCGCAGCCTGGGCACCAGTCCGCGTAAACCTCTGGGACTCTGAAGTCAGATGGTTTAAGCCCCAAACATCAACACCTCCTTCACTGAGGACTCGTCAGTTAACACAGCCTTGA
This sequence comes from uncultured Candidatus Bathyarchaeia archaeon, assembly GCA_964432815.1. Classification (GTDB taxonomy): domain Archaea; phylum Thermoproteota; class Bathyarchaeia; order Bathyarchaeales; family Bathycorpusculaceae; genus A05DMB-2. Next base: position 1,944 of record CAYSOZ010000140.1, on the reverse strand, counting down.
GCGCATTATAGACTTCTGTTGTTGTCATTGGGCGTCCCGTGTATTTCAGTATATGGAAGTTTGGAGAGATTCCTGTTTGCTCTTTGATTATTCCGCCAAGCTGTCCCATGTAGTTTTCTTCGATGTCTATTATTCGCTTTTTGCCTTCTAGGGCTTTTTTCACTTCTTCGACCGGAAGTGGATGTATCAACCGCACTTGGATAAGGCTATGCTGAAGCCCTCTTGCCTGAGAGTCTCAATCGATTCTATTATGGCACCTTTAGGCGATCCCCAACTCACCACAATGTTTTCTGAGTTTGCGTCGCCATAGAGTTTCATCTTGTCTTCGATTGGGACTTCTCTTGCGACCATATCCAACTTCTTCATGCGCTTTTCAATCATGAGCCTGCGATTAAGAGGCTCTTCGCTGATGTGGCCACTTTCATTGTGTTCGTCTCCAGTGTAATAGTGCAGCCCGTTCTTGGTGCCTAATGCGACTCGTGGCGAAATTCCGGTTTCCGTGAAGCGGAAGCGTTTGTACTCTTTTCCTTCAAGGTCTTTTTCTGTGAGTAGTTCGCCTCGTTCGATCTTGAATGTGCTGTGATCGAATATGGGATAGGTTTGCGAGCAGTTTGCCATGGCCTTATCCAGAAGGTGGATAACCGGCATCTGGTATTTCTCTGCTAGGTTAAAGACGTTCGCCGCGTCATAGAAACATTCTTTGATGTCTCCGGACGCGAGAATTATTCTTGGAAATTCTCCGTGACCAGCATGCATTGCAAACCTTAGGTCGCCTTGCCCGTGTCGTGTGGGTAAGCCGGTAGCTGGTGCGCCTCGTTGATAGAATGTTATTACGAGCGGCACTTCACTGTTTCCAGCCCAGCTTAAACCTTCCACCACCAGCGAGAATCCTGATCCAGATGATGATGTCGCTGCTCTTGCCCCAGCCAATGCGGCGCCCGAGGCTGAGTTTACGGCGGCAATCTCGTCTTCAGTTTGGATGACGACTACCGCTTCGTCTTCGTCGCTCGTTTTCATGATTTGATGGGATTCTATGTATTCGCTCTCGTCAGCTGCTGGTGTAATGGGATAGTATGTTTGTACTCTGCATCCGCCAAGGACTTTTCCCATGGCGACTGCTTGATTTCCGGTGAGGAAAAGGCGTTCCTCGCCGGAGTCAGTTTTTTCAAGTCTATACTTAAGGCCGTCCTTGAAATTTTGTTCCGCGTAATCGTAGGCGTGGTTCAAAGCCATGACGTTCATTTCAACGATTTTTTCTTTTTCTGCAAAGGTTGCTCTCACAGCTTTTTCGGCAAGATTCCTGTCGAATTTTAGTAAACCAAACGAGACGCCTATTGTTAAGACGTTTATTATTCGCGTGATTTTGCTCATTTGGGGTATCCCGAGTTTTTCTCCGATTTTACTAATCAAGTCTGAATAGGGAACTGGGAAAATTCGGACGCCGCGGTCTCTTGCGTTTTGAAGCATGTCCTCCAGGGTTTCTCCAATATTCTTTTCTTTCAAGCGCTTTGAGAGTTCTTCTATGTACTCTGGAGGGAACGTTGGTATGTCGAGGACTTTTTGGTTTGAGTCTTTTGAATCCACAATTACGCCGCCTTCCGGAAGTACTTCATCTATGTGTCTCACCGCAGTTTCCGCGTCGAATGCTGCGAGCAGGTTGACGTCGTTTATGTTGGCCAGAATTTCTTTCTGTGATATGCGCAGATGAAAATAGCTATGTAGACCCTTGATGTTGGAATGATATTCTCTTCTTCCGAAAACGTATAGTCCTCCGTAGCCGCATGCTTTTCCAAAAATGTTTGCTGCGGTATCCACACCGCTTCCTTGCGGTCCGCCTGCCATCCAGTTGATACTGTCAGTTAACATTTTCTCCACACAACCGTAACAATAGCGGGCGAAGATTTCTTGTCTTATCCGCCTGTTGCTTTGCCGTAACCAGTGCAG
>CAYSOZ010000139.1:0-3016 GCA_964432815.1 uncultured Candidatus Bathyarchaeia archaeon | reverse complement strand
TTTGATTGTGATGTACTGGGCAGTGACAGCTTTAGCGTCTTTTATTCCAGCGATCTTGATTTGATCTTGACTCTTGTTTAATTGCTTCGCAATATTTTTGACGACCACAAACGTGTCCCAGTCACGCTTGACCAAGATGCACAGCAGGTACTCTTGCTTTTTAAGAGATACTCCCAAAGCAGGGCTTTTCACAGCATTTTCGATTCGCGCTCTGGAGCCATCGACAAGAACCTCTTCAACCATGAAGTCGTCAACAGATTGCTTGATGACTCCATTAACACCCGATGTCTTGGTAACATAAGCGCCCATGCCAAGAAATTCTTCAATCTTCGGAACCGTCAAAAGTGTGCACGTACCAACAGTCTACAATAGCGGAAGTTTTCCAGTCAGCCTGTCCATTTTCTCCGCAGGGGCAGGACCAATTCCAAGACAAGTAACCGTACCTTCAGGTATTTCCGTGAGACCCCTATCCACAATCAAAGCATGAGGCAAACCCAAATCGTCAGCTGCGCTTTCAAGCTCCGAGAGCTCCGTTTCGTCCTTAACTTTGACAGCTATTTTGCGTTGCCCCTCGAATATCCAAGATTCCCACCAATCTCTATGACGCTTTCGGGCTTCCTCCGCCGCTGAAACCGCGGCGTGTCCAGCTTGAACAGCTAGTTTGCCTTTACTCAGCTTCAAATCGGAACGGAAAATAATGACCTGTTTGTACTCTAATTCGACCATGATATTTTTCCTTACCGCCTGTACCATGTTGTTTCTTTGATCTTTTAAGGGTGTGCAGACAAATAAAGTAACACAAAATACGTCAGAAAAGCGTAAGCAGAAGGCTTGGTCAGGATTTTGAGAAAAGTCTGACCCTGAAAATCAATCTCTTCTATGTCCTCTAGCGTCTTAGCTATTCCTATTTTCGTACAGAAACGCAAGACTTCATCAATTTTCTCGTCTGAGAGAGAATCCAGAAAACGTCTGATCCGAAGCATTACTTTGAAATCGAAATCGAGAACTCTTCCGCAGCGTTGCTGGTACATCTCCAGAAGACTTGAGGAAACGTCATCTTTGTGCAGAGCTTCGAGGGCAACTTGAGCTGCGATTTGCGCACATTTCAACCCGAATATCACACCGCCACCCGTGGTAGGTTTTACTTGTGATGCAGCATCCCCTACAGCTATGAAACCATTTGAAAAAGCCTTGGGAATTGCGCCACCCAACGATATAGAATGAAATGATAGGTGTGTGAGTTTCGCTTTTCCTAGTTTTTTGGAGGCAGCTGGATGCTTTGAAATTAGTCTTTCCAGAAAATCTTTGGGATTCCCACGTCTTGTAGCCAGGCCAATCTTCGCGGTTCCATCGCGTCTTGGTATAAGCCATGCGTAGAATCCAGGCGCGAATGTTCTGCCTAAGAAAACATCAACGGCATTTAACTCGACTTCTTTGATGTTCTCAACTTCAGCTTCGACTGCGTAGACAAACTTGTCACGATTATGAGCTGATAGACCTGCTTGCCTTAAAAGTCTGGATGATATTCCCTCTGCATCGACCACGATCTTTGCGGGAAATATCGCTTCTGGTCCCTCGCTTCGTTTGACTTTCACGCCTTTTACAAAATGGTTCTCCGTCAGGAGTGTTTGAACGAGAGAGTTCAAGTGGTAGCTCGCTCCTGCTGCTTCAGCTTTTTGCGCGATAAACCTGTCAAAAGCTTCACGGTTAATGGCGCAAGTAACGGGTTTTGTGAGACGAACAGAGAATTTGAAGCCACTGGGGGAATAGAAGTTGGCTTGAGAAAAAGTGTTTTCTAAAATGCTCTCAGAAAGCGGATACAGCCCTAAGTTCTTTAAGCTCCGAATGCTCAGGTGCCCAGCACAATGCGATGGCGCGCCAATCGCTCCATGTTCCTCGAAAACTGTAACTCTGGCACCAGCTCTGGCCAAGTTTAGAGCTGTGAACGAGCCTGAAGGTCCGCCTCCGACAACCACAACGTCTTGCACATTTTCTCTTTGCTGCAGATTGGGTGCCATCTTACAAGCTTATTGGACAAGTTCTATGTGTCTCTTTCCTCGAGACATGGAGGAAGTGCGGATTCTGCCGCTTACCTCGAGCATCAGAAGAATATCGTTGAAGTCCTTGTAGCCGATATCTTCAAACTCTCCTTTCAAAGCGTCGAAAAGATCATCGTCGGTCATATCGCCTTTCTTGTTCAGTATTTCTAGTACAACAGAATAGGCGGGGCGTGTTTTCCAAGTTTTAACTGCTGGCATCTAATTTGCTCCTTAGGCGACCGGCGTCGCGGATTTTTGCACCTGCTTGATCTGTTGCATGAAGCTCTTATACCATTTTTCCAATTCAGGAGTAACTGTTGGTCGCACTTCTTTCAGGGCTTCCTGGAAGTCTTTGAGCGTTACCTCTTTAGTGGCAATATCTCTTCTCAACGCGTGCATGGCGGCTTCTCTACACAAGGATTCAATGTCCGCTCCAGAATAATACTTGGTCTGAATGACCAGCTGATTCAGGTCCACATCTTTTGTCAACGGCATGCCTTTCGTATAAATCTTGAAAATCTGAAGCCTGCTGTTTTCGTCAGGTTCTGGAACATAGATTAGCCTGTCAAATCTTCCTGGCCTCAGCACTGCTGGGTCCACCATGTCTGGCCTATTCGTGGCAGCGATTACAACAATGTCTTCTAATGTGACAATTCCATCCATTTCTGTGAGCAGTTGACTTATAACTCGCTCTGAAACACCACTGTCCGAAAAGCCTAATCCACGCCGAGGCGTGAGTGAATCAATCTCATCCAAGAATATCACTGCGGGCGCCGCCATACGAGCTTTTCTGAAGACCTCACGAATAGCTTTTTCTGATTCACCGACCCATTTGGAGAAAACTTCGGGACCTTTGATTGTAATAAAGTTAGCTTCGCTCTCTGTTGCGACTGCTCGAGCTAGGAGTGTTTTTCCGCATCCTGGCGGACCGTAAAGCAATATGCCTTTCGGAGGCTTTATTCCCAGAATATAGGCGA
>CAYSOZ010000138.1:0-3051 GCA_964432815.1 uncultured Candidatus Bathyarchaeia archaeon | reverse complement strand
CCTCGTCAAGGTTGTCAGTTGATATCGTGAGGAGCGGGGCATCAGAGAGAAGATTCGTCAAAAGTATTTGAGAAGGTAAAAGCGGTATAAACGGAAGAAACAAAGATCCTACTGCCAACGTAAACATGTTTCCCAGGTTCGCGCTTATGGTATTCATGATATACTTAATCATGTTGCCAAAAGCTTTCCTTCCCTCAGCTACTCCATCAGCAACGGCGCCCAAACTCTTTTCGAGCAAGATAATCGAGGATGCTTCCTTAGCGACTTGAACTCCTGAGTCAACAGAAATTCCTGCGTCAGCTAATTTCAGGGCTGGAGCATCATTGACACCATCGCCTAGAAATCCCGTTACATGACCATTTTTCTTTAATGCACTAACTATGGCGTATTTCTGCTCCGGAGTCACCCGGCCAAAAACATCATTCTCCTCCACAGCTTTGCGCAGCTCGCTCTCTTGCATTCTTTCAATATCAACCCCTGTGAGCACGCTTCCCTTAAAGTCGATTCCAAGCCTACGGCAAACATCTGCCGTTACGACAGGATCATCCCCGCTGAGAATTTTCAGCTTTATTCCCAGCAATTTCAATCTGGAGATGGCGGGAGCAGCGTCCTCTTTCAGCGGATCGGAGAGAACAACATATCCGGCAAGTGTTAAACCGGACTCATCTGACGCCGAGTATTCGGGTTTTTCCTCGATTTTCTTAAACGCCAATGCGATCAATCTGTTTCCAGTTTGGCTGTACTTTCCAATCAGCGAATCGATTTCACTTCTTGCATTTAACATTGGTTGAGCCCCGATTTCATCACCAACTGCAGTCGACACGTCAAGGATTGCCTCGGGAGCTCCTTTTGAAACTAAAAGTCTGCGGTCACCTCTTTCGATTACGGCGCTCATTCTCCTTCTATTGAACCCGAATGGAATTTCATGGATACAGGCAAACGCATTGAGGCCTACTTCATCGAATCCCTTGTCTCTGGCGTATTCCCAGATTGCTACATCAATTGGGTTGCCGAGAATTCTGTCTCCTTCAACTACTGCCGAGTTGCAGAGGAGTGCATATTTGATCAATTCTGGATCTGAATGATCTTTGGGATCGACGATGTCTTGAACCTTAATCTTGTTCTGGGTCAAGGTTCCAGTCTTGTCGGTGCAGAGTACGTCGATGTTTCCCATATCTTCTATTGATTCAAGTCTTTTGGCTACGACCTTTTTTTTGACTAGTCTGAGGGCTCCTTCAGATAGCCCGACAGTAATTACAACGGGCAAGGCCTCTGGTATGATGCCTACTGCCAAGGCTAATGAAAATAAAAGTGATTCTAAAATTCCGTGGTTCAGAACTGAGTTAACTAGAAACACGAAGGCTGTCAACAACAAGATTACTTTTACGAGAAAACTCCCAAAACTTGCAATGTTCTTTTGAAAGTCAGTCTTTGGAGGCAACAAAGAGAGACTGGAGGCTACGCGGCCGAAGTAAGTTTTTCCTCCAGTGGCAACAACCAATCCTACTCCAGAACCATTCATCACTGTGGAGCCCATAAGGGCGATGTTGGACAGTTGATGTGGGAGTGGTTTGTCAAGCGCAACAGGCGCAGTGTTCTTGTCGACCGACGCTGACTCGCCGGTCAGCACCGATTCATCAGTCTGGAATTCGTCAGCGTCCAACAGTCTGATGTCTGCGGGAACAACATCGCCTATTGCCAGGCGGACAACATCTCCAGGCACCAGTTTGCTTGTGTTAATCACAAACTTCTTTCCACTTCTGACAACTATCGCCGTGTACGATAGGTACTTTCTGAGCTCGTCAACGGCTCTTTCCGATCTATGCTCTAAAGCGAAGCCCAAAACAGCATTGGCTAGCACGATGGTAACTATGATAATTGCCTCGGGAGCGTCTCCTAAGAAACCAGCTATTACTGAAGCGAAGACAAGCACGTAAACCAGAGGGTTCTTAAACTGAGCGGCGAATATGCTGAACGATGTTCTTCGGTGAATTGAAGAAACCTCGTTCAGCCCATATTCCTCGAGTCTGCGGGCAGCTTCTGCATCATCAAGTCCCGTTGCTGACGAATCGAGCTCTTTAATGAGCTCATCTTTCGGCAATTTCCAATAGTTGGTTTCCCTGGTTTCAGACATAATTCTTTGCTTACCCTTAGACTTGCTGAGGTTTATTGAGAGGTTATGCGTCTATTCTCATTAATGACTTCTTCGCCCCTTTCTTCTGCTGAAAAAAGCGGAAGCTTACGGTTAACATCACCGGTATATTGTTGAGTGACTGAACTATAATACTGCAAAGATAAAAAAGAGGGGTTAGCGCGCGCTATGAGGGAGAAGATTGGTGGAGGTTGACGGGGGCAATTTGAAAATGGAGTCAGTCGGCAAGGGCGAACTCCCTTTGTTTAGCTTTCTGGAGTTCCCGTTTCTTCTGGAACAGTCCAAACGGAGAAGCCATACCCATGTTTTTTGGCAATCCTGCGTGGCTGGCACCTCTGATAGCGGTTCCATACATGCTCGCCGCTTTGGTTTACAATTTTGGAGGAGCAAAATACTTCATCAGGGGAGCAAATGAAGTTGTGGGCACGGTCATTTTAAAGGTGCGTCAAGATTCCCTGATTGTGAAGAGTTTGGCTGTTTCGCCGATTAAGAGGAAACGTGGCGTTGGCTTTTTTATCCTCGTTCAGGGTGAAAAGTTAGCCAAACAGATGAGACTGCGGTGGTTGGAGCTCGATGTGCTGAAGGGTAACGTTTCTGCGCAGAGGCTTTACTGGAAATTTGGCTTCAAGATCTACGCTGAAAGAAGATTGACGCTTATGCTACGAAAACGAGTTTGAACTCCCTTCTCGGGTTTGGATAAAATTTTAGTGATTTAGTTTTCTTCCTTCCAGGAGCGCGCGCAAGAACTTGATCTTTGTGTTTCCAGCGGAGAATCATGGTGCCCTTAGACCTGAACTCCATAAAAGAGGATATGGAGGATTGAGCGCCTACATATTTTGGCGTAATCTATTGCGCTGTTCATTGTCTGTGTCTACTTCAACTCCAATATTCTTGCAACC
>CAYSOZ010000137.1:0-3058 GCA_964432815.1 uncultured Candidatus Bathyarchaeia archaeon | reverse complement strand
TAATCCCAAAAGGAGGGATAAAAGAGAATATGAAAACACTAAGAAAAATAAGAAAAAATGCAAAAGCCCTTAGCCCCGTAGTCGCATCAATCATACTCATTGCCGTAACAGTCGCAGTCAGCATCGCCGTAGCAGCATGGATGGGAGCACTAACAATCGGATTCATGGCAACAGAAGAAGTCAAAATAACCAATGTTACATTTACGAGTACAAGTTTAGCAACACTCACTGTCAAGAATACTGGATCAACTGCTGTAACTATCAGCGAGGCATATGTAGGAAGCACTGGCGGAGCATTAACAACGAATGTTGACTTGGCAGCCGGGCAATCCAAACCCGTAGACGTGGCTGGAACTTACGCGGCAGGCATATCTTATCAGTTCAAAGTCGTCTCAACTAAAGGCAATCCGTTTGTCTACACCGCAACTGCTCCAAACCCAATCGCATAGGCAACAATAACTCCCTTAGTTTCACATAGAAATCGAGGGGTAGGGTGAAAATCACCTCAATTTCCCTTTCTCTTAGTTTCCTCTTTGGAGGTGCAAAAACAAAATGGTAGTACAAATAAAAGAATATGGATCAGCTGAAAACATAGCCGAAACTCTAGACAAGGAAATAGCCGAAACCAAGAGCACGTTAGGCGAGTACTTGCGAAGGCTTGACGAGATACGCAACTTGGCGGAAAAATCCAAGAAAATCCGCGAAGTAGTCATGAAACTCGCTGGAAAAACAAAAGGAGCAACTGAAAGCTTGGGCGAAATCAACGTTGGAAGCTTAAACATCATACTTGACGCTAACCCATTCCACGAACTAACCGCAATAGAATCAGTGGTGCGTAGCCATCAAGAACGTCTGCTCGTCCTCCAGAAAGCGCGTGAAGCGCTCAAATGGCTAGACCAACTCGGCGACACTGAAGGCCTGAAATACTTAGTTGTTGAAAGCGAAGGAGTCCCAGAACGCATACTTTTCAAGATCTCCTAGACCCTTTGCAACGCAGAATCATGCAGGAGCTGGTAAGACATGAGCAATGAAGTTTACGCTTTCGCTCTCGACAACGCGCTTAAAGAAGTCAAAAGCGTTTGCCCAGACCTAGCCAACACCTTCATTTTTGACGAGAACTACTTCACAGTCGCCAAAGACCCTGACACCCCTCAAGAGGCCATAAACAAAGCCATAGATGAATTCCACTTAGTCAAAGAAAAGGCAGAGGCCATAGGCGGATTGGAAACAGTAACAGTACAAGGCAGCGAGGGGCAAGTAAAAATATCCCGCATCAACAATTTCTACTTAGCAACAGCTTTTTCAAAGGAAGCCGACGAAAAGTTCATTGGCACACTATATGGTGTTTTAATTCCCACAGTTATTAAACTCGTCGACCAACTCCAACCTGACGTACCAAACGATGAAACACCTATGACCGCCGATCCCGAGCCAACACAAGAGCTGATCGAACAGACTTATCACGAAGAAGCATTTGAAGAAACCCAACAATTCACTCTGGAAAACGTCGAACCGGAAAACGTCGAATCGGAATCTGTGGAAACAGAATACGCAGAAGCAGAACATGAAGCGCTTGAACAACCCAGTTTTGAAGAAGCAGCAATCATTGAAGAACCCACAACAGAGGAACAGGTAGAGCCGATTGAAGACGAACAAGCTAATGCATCTGAAGACTTCGAGGAAAATGGACCAGTGCTTCCTGAGCCACCTGTGACTCAAGTAATAGTTGAAAGCATCGGAGGCTTGTTGATCAAGTCTGACACAGTTCGGATCGACAATTCAGTCATATCCCGTTGGAACGATCTTTACGGTGACAAGACAATACAAGAAGTCTACTTAGAAGCCTTGGACGGAAAAACAACACGGTGCAAATTCAAGCCTATAAAAGACTCAAAATACGAGGGGAAAGGCGTAATCCAGATGCCCGAGAAAATACAGGCAGCCCTAGAAACCAGCAAGGGCGAACTCGTCATGGTCAAGCCCGTAGTAGAGTGAAAGAGGGAGAAACATGGGTAAGAAAAAGAAAAGTTCAGCCGAAACCGAAACAGTCCTCACCGAAGAAGACGCCGCCGTAATCGATTTGGCAGAGGAACCAAAAGTTTCCTCGGACCTAGTCAAAACCTTGTCAAAAATATGTAAACGCAAAACTGTTCTAGGCTACATAATTCGAGACGCGAGCACAGCCACGATAGACCTAAAAGAACCCGAGAAATTAGTTGACTATGCCATGCTGACATCCCAAGCGTTGGAATCAGGTCAAGAATTGAGTCAGCTTTTGGCTGTAGGCGAGTTGAAGAGCACAGTTATCGAAGGAAGAGACATTAAGGCAGTCTGTATGATAATCGGTGAAAGCAAGATCAGCGTATTCATGAAGAAAAGCGTCGATCACGCAGACTTGCTAAATAGTATTACGCAATAGCCAAAGAAAAACAGCTAAGACTACAAACCCCAATTTTTAAGTCGACGTTAACTCTAACAATTCTTGAAAATCTCTGTCTATTTTTACTCTTTTGTTTTCACCATCAACTTTAGCAAATTCGTATTTTTCCAAGAATGCGAGTATTTCCTCTGTCGCATGACCAGGATGGTTAAGCACTTGCTTCAATTCTTCAATGCCATGCCACTCTCCATCACTGAGCAAATCAAGAATCCTGCCAATCCTGGATGCCAAAGTCACCTCACCTAACCGCTGATTGTCATCATAACACGTGCTAGTATTTAATGCCCTATGAGACTATCCTTTAGTACTCTCTTATAGAAAATATCACATGTTTGTCTACACATCTCGTCGATTATCTCCTTTCTCAGCGAATTTTCGATTTGAGAGTGGAAAGCATAAAAGAAAGAAAGAAGGCACATAAAACAATAAGAAGCAGCGTAAACTTACAGATTACCTTCAAAAATGTATTCATACTCTACAGGAGACCTTGAAATTGCATAAGAAACTCCTAATCCCGGGCCCCACTGAAGTAAGTCAGGATATACTTCAAGAACAAACCCATCCACTCATAGGTCACAGAAGCAAAGAGTTCTCCGAGCTCTACGCTGGAATAACGGG
>CAYSOZ010000136.1:0-3082 GCA_964432815.1 uncultured Candidatus Bathyarchaeia archaeon | reverse complement strand
ATTTCATAACAGACATGATCGCCGACACGCTCAACATACTCAAAGCCACAAAGATCGCACCAACAAAAATCTGCTACTACACGGCCTCACCATGGAAGTGGCAAGTCTACCTAAAAGTCATCGAGAAATCAAAAGCAGGCGCACCAAAGATCAACGAAATAATGAAGGAAAGCGCTTCTGACCCCAATTTGAAATCACATATGAAAGAAGTCGCAAGCCTCGTGCCTCGAATCATAAAGGCACTGTCAAAACTGTCCACCGATAGGCAAGAGAACATGCTAAGAATCAGAGAAATAGACGAGCATAAAAACATCCAAGAAGCTCTAGGCTTCCTAAGGGATCGGTTCAAGGTCGAAATCTTGGCGTACAAAGAAGAGGATACGGCTCGCTACGATCCAAAACGCCGAGCTTCAATAGCGATGCCGAATCAACCAGCAATATTCGTAGAATAAAGAATTCAAGACTTAAGCATCAAGAAGCATTCTTGAGATAATTCACATAGCTATTGCATTCTATCCTCTTCGAGTTTTTTCAAGTTGACAAAGCATCTCAAACATAACCTTGGCAGCCGCAACTGAGGAAATACCCTGGTCATAAACAGGCGCAATCTCCAAGACATCAAACCCGACTACCCGCTTGTCGCAAAGAGCACATAGGAAGTCTATCAGCGTGTGGGTGTCGATTCCGTCGGCTTCAGGATTCTGCACTGCAGGCGCAAAGGCAGGATCAAGAACATCCATGTCAACTGACAAGTAAACGTTTTCGTAAGGCGCCAATTTCTCCTGAAGTTGCCGCGTGACCTTTTCTATTCCCTCCTTTCTAATCTGTTGAGAGGTGAAAAACTCTATTCCAGACTTTTCGGCATATTCTAATTCTTCTTTGCAGACAGCTCTTGTCCCCAATTCAAATATTCTTGCAGGTTTCACTTCTTCGTTTATCAATCGCATAAAAGTGGTGTGTGAGAGGGTTAATCCCTGAAACTCTCGGCGCACGTCAAGGTGAGCATCGAAGCTTACAACAGCTGTCTTTTCGGCTTTGGCGCCTAAACCCTTCAAAATTCCGAGGGTTATCGTGTGCTCTCCACCTATCGCTACCGGTAGCTTTCCAGCATCTATGATGTCTCCGACTACATGCTTCAACATGTCAACAGTCTTCTTTGGGCTTGTAGACACGTGCAAGTCACCCAGATCGTGTAAAAGCAAGTCTTCAACGTCTATTCCAGCCCGAAAACTGTACGTTTCAATATTCAAGGAGGCTTGCCTAACCGCATTGGGTCCAAACCGCGCTCCGGTCCGGTAAGTACTCGTAACATCAAATGGAACACCGAAAACAACGTATTTGGCTTTTTCAAAAGAGCTCTGCACTCCGCTGAAGACATTTGATTGTGAAACAAAAAGCTCCAAGTAACTCATACTCAGTCATCTTCCTAACTGTTTTCTTTAGTGTCACACTAAACTCTTTCGCTAATCCAAGATAGGAATGCACACGTCTTCTCAAACAAATTTGTACGTCTTGAAAATCAATGAACCCAGCTGCGAGGGTTAACATTAGATTTAAATTCAGCTTTCAATGCAATAGGTTAAAGGCGATTTAAAGTGTCATTCGCATCTAAACTGAAAACCACCGAAATAAGCACATTAGCCCCCATCATATTCTTCGTTGCGGTCGGCATCGTATTCCTCGCATTGCTGCCTTTCACCGGTTTCCCACCGCACATAGGATTGACGGGAGTCCTTAGCCTAATCGCCGCCTACGGCCTTTTGAAGAAAACGTTCTGGGCAATATGGCTGGTTGGGGCCTTATTCGTTGCAGCCATGGTGATTTCCCTCTATACGCTATTTTCCATGGGTTTCAGCAATCTGGCAATTGGTCTAGGAATGGTCGCCTATGCCGCACTCACATTAATCGTCACATTATATTTGGTACTTAAGAATAGACCATCAGAAGCCTAAACCTGAACTAGAGAACGGTTCTTAGCAGAGATACTGTGATTTCTTCTTCAGAATCAACGAACTGTTGATTTTCAGGGATCTCGACAAAACCATCAGCCTTGGCAAGAGTCGTTATGGCCCCCGATGCTCCCGTCTCAACAGGTTTAGCAATCAGCCTATTTGACTTATCCCGTTCCAGCTTGACCATAACAAATGTTCGCCTACCCTTGGCTGAAAACATTCTTGTACCAGCAAAAGCTTTTACAGCCGAAATTCCCTGCTGCGGTCTCCCAGACAGAAGGTGAATAACGGGACGCACAAACAGATGAAACATCAGTAATGCAGAAGTCGGATGCCCGGGCATCGAAAAGACCGGTTTCCCTCCTGCGAAAGCCACTGTGGTAGGCTTACCAGGTTTCACTGCCACTCCGCAGACCACCAATCCCGGCTCACCGAGAGAGTCAATAGTCTGCGGCGTTATGTCTTTTGGACCCACCGAAACCCCTCCAGAGGTCACCACGACATCTGCAGAATGGAGCGCGCCCTCCAGAGCTTTACGCAAAGCGGTTTTGTCGTCCGGAACCACACCTAGATACACAGGTTTTCCACCGCTTTCCAAAACCGCAGCGCTGAGGCTGTAAGCGTTGATGTCATAAATCCTTCCGGGGGGCAACTCTTTACCCGGCTCCGTCACCTCACCTCCCGTTGAGAGAACAGCAACCACAGGAACACGAAACACTCTAACTTCCGTCAATCCTAAAGCGGCCAGAACTCCTATCTCCGAGGACAATAGAATCTGACCGGCTTTGAGAATAGTTTCTCCCTTCTTTATGTCAGCACCCTTCTTCATGACGTTCTCGTTTTTGGCTACAGCGCTGTAAACATGGAGTTCATCACCGTCTCTCTCGGTATCCTCGACCATAGCAACGGCGTCTGAACCTTCAGGAATGGGAGCGCCTGTGACGATTTCTGCAGCCCCGCTTCTCTCAATTCGCAGTTGTGGAAGTTCTCCAACATTGACAACCCCGCAGACCTGAAGTTTCACAGGCTTGTTTTCTTCTGCGCCGTAAGTGTCTTCTGCCTTCACCGCGTAGCCATCTACCGTTGACCTGCTAAAAGGTGGAATATCAAGAGATGAAGCGATATTCTGC
>CAYSOZ010000135.1:0-3164 GCA_964432815.1 uncultured Candidatus Bathyarchaeia archaeon | reverse complement strand
TGACGACAGAGCAAAGGCGGAAGATGATAGAAGATAAAAGAAAACAAATAGTCGACTTCATTTCCCGACAAGCGGTTGACCCCAAGACGAATCTGCCGCATCCACCCCTGCGAATCGAAAACGCTATGGAACAGATCCGCTATTCAATAGATCCATACAAACCTGTAGAAGAACAAGCCAGAGACATAGTGAAACTCCTACGACCTATTTTGCCTTTGAAAATAGAACAAATATCAGTGAGCGTCCACATACCAGCTGAATACGCAGCAAAAGTATACGGTGCAATGAAATCCTCTGGCGTGATAAAAAGGGAAGAATGGCGTGTGGATGGTTCATGGTTCGGAATATTAGAAATGCCAGCAGGATCATACGCTTCTTTTCTCAACAAACTTGGAGACATAACGAAAGGAAGCGGAGAAGCAAAAATAGTAACGTAAACAAATGAAAGGAGGTTTAAATGAGAATTATGCCAACATATTTCGAAAAAAAGCAGCTTGTTACGCCTGGAGAATTGCTTGCAGAAGGCGATTACTTAGCAGGCGAAAACACGTACTTAGAGGATAAGAAGATCTACGCCGCAAGAATTGGACTTGCAGACGTTGACAACAAAAAAGTCAACGTAGTCGCTTTAAGAGCATTCTACATTCCAAAAATGGGAGACATAGTTATTGGCACTATAACAGAAGTCGGCTTCAACGGTTGGTCAGTAGACATCAAGTCGCCTTATACAGCACTCCTTCGAGCTTCAGATGTTTTAAGCCGACCGTTCAAACCGCAGAACGATGAACTTTCGCAAGTCCTTAACGCTGGAGATTTGATAGTTGCAAAAATAGCATCTTATGACAGAGCCCACGATCCCCAACTTACGGTCGGTGAACCTGGATTGGGAAAAATAACACGCGGGCAGATAATGAGAGTCACGCCAACAAAAATCCCCCGCGTTATAGGCAGAAAAGGCTCAATGATTTCGACGATAAAACAAGAAACAGGCTGCCAAATAATCTTAGGACTCAACGGAGTCATTTTGGTCACTGGAAAAACTCCAGAGGATGAAGAACTCGCTATGATGGCGATTCGAAAAATCGAAGAAGAATCCCACACTAGCGGGCTAACAGATCGTATCACACAATTGTTGAAAGAAGAAAAAGCAAAACGGGAGGAAAATAAGATTGAATGAAAAACCTGAAAAACTAATCGATAAGAAAGGCTTCAGATTAGACGGTAGAAAAGCAGACGAATTAAGACCTGTGAAACTTGAGGTAGGCGTACTACCAAACGCTGACGGTTCAGCCTACATTGAACATGGGAAAAACAAGATCTTAGCTGGAGTGTTCGGCCCGAAGGAGATGCACCCCAAGCACTTGTCGCTTCCAGACAGGATGGTGATACGCTGCCGCTACCATATGGCGCCCTTCTCTGTACAAGAACGCAAGTCACCGGCGCCCTCACGAAGAGAGGTAGAGCTGTCAAAAGTCATCAGGGAATCACTTGAACCCTCAGTGTTCCTAGAATTGTACCCACGAACAGGCATAGATGTTTTCATAGAGGTATTGCAGGCCGACGGCGGCACAAGATGTGCAAGCATAACTGCCGCTTCCTTAGCCATAGCAGATGCAGGCATCCCAATGCGAGATCTAGTTGTTGCATGCGCAGCGGGAAAAGTAGATGACACAGTAGTTCTGGACTTATACGATGCAGAGGACAAACTTGGAGCGGCAGATGTTCCGGTAGCCATAATGCCCAACCTGAACGCTGTTACTCTCTTGCAGATGGATGGAATACTGGCGCCAGAGGAGTTTGAAAATGCTGTGAACATGGCTATTGAAGGGTGCAAAAAGATCTACGCCTTGCAGAAGGAAGCGTTGAAGAATAAATATACGATAACCAAGGAGGAGGCTGAAGAAGAATAATGTCGTCTTTAGTCACACGTGTCAGACTCAAGCAGATAGAACAGATGATTGAAAAGGGAAAACGTCTCGATGGAAGAGGCTTAAATGACTATAGAGAAATCAAAGTAGAACAAGGACTCATCGAAAGAGCTGAAGGTTCAGCAAGAGTATTGTTAGGCAAAACAGATGTCCTTGTGGGGATAAAAGTTGAAACCGGCACACCATTTCCCGACACTCCGAACGAGGGCGTTCAAACCGTAAATGCCGAACTTGTTCCATTAGCTTCCCCAAGTTTCGAACCCGGACCACCTGACGAGAACTCTATCGAATTAGCTAGGATAGTTGACAGAGGCATTAGAGAATCCAAGGCCATAGACACCGGGAAGTTATGCATCGAACCTGGGAAAAAGGTGTTCGTTGTTTTCGTAGACGTCTACGTACTCAATCATGATGGAAACCTTATTGACGCCTCAGCTATAGCAGCAGTTTCCGCGTTAATGAACACGAAAATGCCGAACTACGAAATAGAAAATGGAGAATTGAAGATCAAAACAGGTTACACGTCGCTTCCTATGAAAAGCCATCCTGTGACCGTCACCGTCGGAAAGATAGGTAGCAATTTGATCGTCGATCCGTGGTTGGAAGAAGAGCAGGTTATGGATGCAAGAATGTCCATGGCAATAAACGACGACGGCAATATTTGCGCCATCCAAAAAGGCGGTTCGGGATATTTCACCCCACAACAAGTCATAGAAATCAGCAAGCTCGTACAAGAAAAAGCTGCTGCAATACGCAAAAAACTAGGCTGGTGAAAGAGCTGCCGAAAACAAAGAAAGTAGGCCCAACACGAGGCTTGGGCCCACGCTACGGAGCCACAGTTAGAAAACGCTACATGAAAGTGATAACAGAGCTAAGAAAGCCTCACAAATGTCCTCAATGCGGCTTCGTAAGAGTAAAACGCGAAAGCGTGGGCGTCTGGAAATGTAAGAAATGCAACTTTACGTTCGCAGGCGGAGCATACACTCCAGTTACAAAGCTGGGAGTCGTGGCTAAGCGTGCAGCTAAAGGAGCACCGGTGCAAGATACAACCAAGGTTGTTGCAGAAGAAGCGAACAAGTAACCCTCTTCTTTATTCACCTTTTCCTTTATTTTTACATTACAAATTCAAGGTTTTTACGAGACCCACTTCTGTTTCTATTTTGGAGATGATACCTTGGATGCGAAGGCAGTAATACGTCTGCAGTTTTTATCAGAAAAGCACCTTAAGACATTGCT
>CAYSOZ010000134.1:0-3227 GCA_964432815.1 uncultured Candidatus Bathyarchaeia archaeon | reverse complement strand
CGACAGGAGAAGAATAGCAGAGATCCTCGTACGAGAATCTCAATGGCAGGAAACTTTTTTCAAATCGAGAAATGGGAAGGATACATCTCTAGATAATTAGAGAAGATTACGGGCCGCTCAAAACTTAGCAAAGGCGACACATTCTAGGGTTCGAGAACGTATACTTTAGGAGAAAGACAGTATACTGAACCACTAGCGCGTGTCAGACTATCACTAATCGAGCATGTTTTTATAAGGTTATGTGGTTGTTTACACCCTACAACAAGTATTTAATCCATGGACTTAGGGACGCGCTGAGCTATTCTTCTGAACTGGATTCAGAGCCGGTGTGTCGTCGCCGATGCTTTTCCATGTGCTGCTCTTTGTCGGTGCCGAAGGCTGACATATGCCGCTCCAAATCAACCTTAGTAACGAAGATGTTAGAGCAGAAGGGACACTTGTAGAAATGCTCCTTTGTCTTCTTTTCTTCCATAACGATCCCCGTTTAAGATTAGGTTACAAGCGTAATAAAGGCCGCGTCCAAGGTGACCCTAAGATTCTACTATCGATCATTCGCCGAATCTGAACAATTCGTCGCTCGTAAGTCTCTCTTGCTTTCAGTCATCGAGTCAACCGATTCTGGTACTTTTGAACCCAGTGTCACTTTGTTTTTCCTGCAGTATTCAAGCAAGTAGGCTCCTGCCAGGTTGCCCTTGTTCTGCAGAAAAGCTTCTCCGTGTAGCAAGATTAGCCCTTCGCAGTAGATTCCAAGAAACTTGTTGCCCTTTTCCGTAGCTTGAAAGACTGACGTCTTCTTCTTGGTGCCTTTTGTTATCTCGCGTTCCTCAACCAAATGCCTTCCAATCATGAATTTTAAGTATTCTTTCAATAATGAATAACTCAGATTTGCCTGGCTCGTCAAGCGAGTGGTGCTCGAAGGTTGCTGCGCAATAGCAATTATGGCTGATACTATCTCCAATCTATCGCGTTTGCCAGATTTAAACACAGGTTCACGGTATTCTTCCCTAAACTCGGCCACCTGACCCTCTATGGAGGCTCCTTCTTTCAAAAGACTTTCGGTTTTCTGAAATTTTCAATCAATCTCTTGACAAAAGGAATTTCCTTGAACTCGTAATCCGCAGGAAGTCGCTCTCCAGTGTCTGCGTATCCCATTCGAATCCAAAAACCATACGCTTTCCAGGGGACCCCCTTTGCGTTCTCAGTCGTGTCAGTCTTCATCAAACGACAACCTTTGGATCTTGCAACGTGCTCAACATACGCGACAAGCGCTCTGCCAATTCCCTTTCCTCGCTCCTTTTTTGCAACAACTAAATTATCTATGAAACCGACATCTCCCTCAACTTTGAAAGCGATGAACCCAACTATTTCCCCTTTCTCTTCAGCCACAAGAACTTCAAAGCCATCATTTAACACATTTTCCTTATTCCAGACTTTTCGTAATTTTTCAATCGAGGAATAAATAGCGAACTCTGGAGCAGAATGACCGCGAATTTCATCCTCAGTCAACGCTCCCAACCTGACCTCAACAATGGACGAGATATCTTCGACTTTTGCAGGGCGAATAGTGATCGAAACCATGTGGTCAAAGAATCTGTTAACATAGAATTAAGCTTATCCAGAAATACACGCTAAGGAAGTGTAGTCTACAATCAGCTATTCTTCTGAAGTCATCCTAACCAATCTTTGGTTTCAACCGACGTCTTATCTTGTTCTTTGATATTTGAATAGCCAGCTGAAAAAGGAATATTAGTCCGCCCACTTATAATATGAAACAGACTTTTTCGGTGCAAAACAAATGGGAGAAGTTTACAATTCAGTTTTGGAAACAATTGGCAGAACCCCTTTAATACGCTTGTATAGGTTAGATCAAACCCTGCAATGTACCCTTCTGGTAAAGCAGGAATCTCGAAATCCTGGGGGAAGCATAAAGGACAGAATATGCCTCAGCATGATAGACACAGCGGAAAAACAAGGATTAGTAAAAGCAGGCACTACCATTATTGAACCCACCAGCGGCAACACCGGAATAGGTTTAGCCATGGTAGCAGCAGTCAAGGGATACAAACTGATTTTAACAATGCCTGAGACAATGAGCATAGAGCGCCGCAATCTGCTAAAAGCTTACGGAGCTCAGTTAGTCCTTACTCCAGGTCAAGAAGGCATGAAAGGAGCAATAACAAAGGCAGAGGAGCTCGTTTCGAAAACGCCTGACTCGTTTATGCCTCAACAATTTAAGAACCTAGCCAATCCGAAAATACACGAAGAAACAACAGGTCCAGAGATTTGGAATGCCACTGACGGCGGGGTCGACGTGCTAATAGCCGGCGTAGGTACAGGGGGCACCATAACCGGTGTATCGCAGTACATCAAACCTCTCAAACCACAATTTAAAGCCATAGCAGTTGAACCATATAATTCGCCAGTGTTGAGCGGTGGACAGAAAGGTCCTCACAAGATCCAAGGCATAGGTGCAGGGTTCATCCCCGATGTCTTGAAAACAGACTTGATAGATGAAGTTATCAAGGTCAAGGACGAAGACGCCATGGAAACCTCAAGAATGCTTGTAAAGAAAGAAGGGTTACTGGTTGGAATTTCGTCCGGAGCCGCAACTTATGCTGCACTTGAAGTTGCCAAAAGACCTGAAAACAAGGGCAAGACGTTGGTTATCATACTTCCGGATACGGGAGAACGGTACTTGAGCACAACATTATTCTCGGAATCTACCACCCTGGAAACAGCAGGAGCAGGGCAACAAAACTTTTTTCCCCACATATGATGGGATACACATGATTCGGAAGAATAGTAATGAAGCTTGAACTCGTAAAATCCAGGGGAATAGCTCATCAGAGCTACTTTCTGTGTGACAGTGAAGAAGCCATCGTCATTGATCCTAGACGCGATTGCCTAGTCTACAAAGACCTCGCAACAAAAAACTGCGCCAAAATAAACTATGTTTTTGAGACTCATAGAAACGAAGACTACGTAATAGGCTCACTTGAGCTTCAAAACATCACCAGTGCAGAGATTTGTCATAGCAGGGAACTTGGTTTCAAATATGGCGATCACGCTTTGGATGATGGCGAAACTTTTGAAGTCGGCAGCATGAAAATCAAAGTACTCCACACGGCAGGGCATACTGACGAGTCTTTGTGTTACGTGGTTTATCAGGGAAGCAGCGATGTGGCTTCGTTTGTCTTCACAGGAGACACACTATTCGCGGGCTCTGT
>CAYSOZ010000133.1:0-3228 GCA_964432815.1 uncultured Candidatus Bathyarchaeia archaeon | reverse complement strand
TTTCCTTGACAACAGGAAAATTAGAAAAGGCTTTAGAAAAAGTGACCATAAATGTGGACACTAATTACCTTAGATTTTGTATTGTTTTTCTTTTTCTGTTAGCTGAACGTTTCTGCAATTCTTCTTGAATAAGTGCGCATTTTCGGTGTGAACAGGGAAGACCTTTTTCGCAGCCACATCAGTAACTAGATTGCGTATCTGGTCTTTGTTCATGTGGCCAGAAGCATGCAACTGATGAAAACGTAAGCCAAAATGAGCCAACCAGTTGTGCAGAACATCATCTTCGATGTCTTCTTCGCTGAATGGTTCGCTCATGCTACGAATGAAATGACCCCCGGAATCGGGGCGAATGTCAATCAGCTCTGTGAGCATATAGAAATCCAGATCCATAATCAGATTACTCTGGTTTTTGCGGACAAAGTCGCAGTTAACCATCTTGTCCATGAACATCCGCTCCCAAGGGGAATAGTCCGAGTCGTCATACTTGCCGGACTTTTTGCGTTTATAATACACGCACAAGTTCTCGTCCTTAAGAGGATCAGGCAGACTCAGATGTTCATCTGCAGCTAGTTTAGAGAGGAGATAAGCGCTCTTGGGAGTCACGACAATTTTGCGCCGGTTCTTCCTAGCCACGTTGTAGAAGCTTCGAAATCTGTCCAAATCACGACTGTAGCGGTATACAAAAACGATCTTGTTGGTTGAAGCAACGATCCGATTGCTTCGCTTTTCAACCTGGGCTTCAGAATAGTTTTGACGATTCTCTTTAAGCGCCATGCGAGTTCCTTCGCAAATCAGGACATCGGGTTTAGAAGCCCTTGCTTTTTCGATGAATTCTTGAGTCAAGTCTCTTCTCGGACCATGCAATCTCAAGTCACCAGTATAAGCTATTGTAGAATCTCCTGATCTTATGATGAAACCGTAAGCGGCTGGAATAGAGTGATCCACGTGTACGGGCTCAACCACAATTCCATCATGTTTGATTTTCTGCCCAGTGCGAAAAGTCATGTAACTATGATCTTTGTAGTCGCAGGCGCTGCTTGTTTCCTCCATCGACTCGAGGAAGAGCTTAGTGCCGACACCAAGATGAACGGGAATTTCTGGATCAACAAAACAGATATGTGCTACATGATCGAAATGCCCATGGCTGAGAAAGACCGCCGAAATCTCTGGTTCGCAGTAAGGGAGAGAGGTCCCCTCCAACTTGTCTTGGGCATAAAGTCCAGAAATCCTCGGCAACAAGCCGAACTCAAAATGATCTCCCAAGCCGTTAACTGACCTAGGAGAAAGCCAGCCTGCAAAGTATTTGGCGCCAAAATCAAAAGATTGCCCGAAATCCAGAATGATACGTGTTCCCTTTTCTTCTAACAGAATCTTGTTGCCGCCAATCTCGTTAACTCCGCCATAGAAAGTCAACTTTGCCATTCTGTCATCACAATACTGTTTCGCATTCAGGGTATTAAACTTCAACTGCCAAAAGCTTCGAACACTGAATGAAATATCAGGACATGTTAAGAACAAGTCTTCATGCAAAAAAGAGCCGATCCTTATTTAGAAGCTGCCGAGAGATATTTTGGGCAGCAAAACTCATATTAAGTAAAGAAGCTTGCTACTTGTTAAAGACGATTCGCATGAAGATAAGTCTACACATTCTCAAACATGACAATCTAAAAGATTATTCTTCAGGAAAACGTATTCGATTCGCGGTCGTCGATTCGGAAAGAGCCTCGAAGTATCCTTCCAACTTTGTCTGTATGCTACCGTTGAGAGTGAGCACGGACGGCAAAGCACCTAGTGTATTTGTGAAATTATTCGGTGAAAAAAGTCTGGAGACAGCAAAAAAACTGCTGCATGAGGCCCTAAAAAAAGAACAGGATTCCGAAATAAAAGTCGAGATTGAACGAAGAATAAAACTGCTAGAACCCCAGCCTATGAACGTGAAGAAGTGCAGGGGTTGTGGAAAACTCTTTGAAGTTCATTCTAAAAGGGGATTTAGACATAGATTCTGTCCAGAGTGCGAAAGGAAAAAATACGGACAGAGAGAATGAACAAGAATCACGCTCATTTCCAAATTCAATGAATAAGACTACTTTTGCCAAAATCTGCAAGCATTAATAAGGTCAAATGCTTCAATGACCCTACTGCACGAGCAGAAGGTTGTCTGAGTTGAAGGAAATAGGCGCAAAAGACCTTGGAAAAGTAGTGAAAAAGTTTGAGGAGTTCATGAAGCACTGCCAAAAACTAAAGCCCAACGATTCCTACCTGATTGTAAATCGTAACTCACACGTGCTTGCAGAGTCTGCACACAAAGCAGCAGAGAACTGCAAGTTAAATGTGAAGGTATTTGACCTAACCGCAAACAAGCCATACAAACACTTTCCAAAGCAACTCTTATCCTTACTTCATAAAAAGACCCCGAAAGCCGGAATAAGCCTCTTTGATTACAGCCTCAACCCCGACTGGAACCTTGGAGAAGTCGGGGCAAGAATAGAGTTTCTACATCAGACAATCGAGCAAGTACCAGTTGGCTGGGGACATTCTCCCGGCATAACCTTGGACATGGCAACAAACGGACCTATTCAATGTAACTACAGAAAAATGTCTCAAGAAGCAGATCTAATGCTTCAAAAGTTAACTAACACAAAGAAAATCCACATAACCTCACCTAGGGGAACAGACATCCAAATAGGGGTGCCCAAACAAGTAAAGTTTGACACGGACTGCATAATCGTGCCGCCCAATGTTTACGGCTATCCTGGAAAATTCGGCAATCTTCCTATTGGCGAAGTGTGGTTACAAAAGGGCGAGATTATCGAAGTAACAAACAAAGAAACGGGAAAACTTGAAAACCATCACTACCCTGTTAAGCAAATCGCCAACGGCAAGTTGGTTTGTGATGTTACAGCAGGTGGCTACTCAGGGAGGATAAATCCTGAAAAGCCTATCGTGGCTCAAT
Source organism: uncultured Candidatus Bathyarchaeia archaeon (assembly GCA_964432815.1). Lineage (GTDB taxonomy): Archaea > Thermoproteota > Bathyarchaeia > Bathyarchaeales > Bathycorpusculaceae > A05DMB-2. The sequence continues at coordinate 275 of CAYSOZ010000133.1, read as the reverse complement.
TCAAGAAGGGTGTCTTAACCGAGCTTCATTCTGAGGATCGAGCCTTGGATTGCATTCATGAAGATATCAGGTTTGCTGAGAAGGAATATGGTCTACCAACAGTTCTGGAAGAGGTTGGAATAGGCTTGAACGATAAGGCAAGAATAACTGGAAATATGCTGGAAGACGAAAAGCTGAGAGGAACCTGTCATTTGGCTCCAGGAAACGTTAGATGCCATGTTGACTTACTAATCGGTAGACCCACAATAAGTTGCCTTATTAACGGCAGTTGGGAA
>CAYSOZ010000132.1:0-3348 GCA_964432815.1 uncultured Candidatus Bathyarchaeia archaeon | reverse complement strand
TTCCGTGCTGCTCTGCTTGGCGTTCGTGTCTGTTCTTGCGCAGGAGCAACCTGGAACAAACATAGTAACTGTTAGTCCATCGTCTGGACTGGTTGGCTCACAAGTTAACGTCAATGGAACTATCGGCACGTCTGATGGTTCTTACATAATCAATTTTGGGGATCAACTCGTAATCAGTAACACCTCAATAGAAAATGTAGTTGATAAAAACTTCACAGTACCCACTCTTCCAGCAGGACTTTACAACATAACCCTGAAGGATATCACTTTAAATCAGACGGCAACTCAGAGTTTCACCATAACGGCGGTAATCCCCACGGGTTTTTCCGCCATACCGTTCTCAACACTCACGATAATGGTTATCGCCATCGCCATCGCCTTCCTCAACAGCGGCATCAACAGGCTCTTAGTCACCCATTTCATCGGCTGGGAACAATACAAATCGATGCAGAAAGAAACTTCCGAGTGGCGCTCTCAACAAATGGCAGCAATGCGTGCAAACGACAAGAAACAACTTGAGAAACTGAAGAAGAAAGAGTCCCAGATAACAGCCATGCAGAAGAAGATGGCGAAACCCCAGATGATCCTGTTCGGCGTCTCCTTCATCTACATCGTAGTCTGGATATTCGTGCTCACGCCAAACTTCGGCGCTAGCCCCGTGGCGTACTTGCCAGGATTCGGGAACACGTTGGGTTTTGGACCACACGGTGAAATGGGCGTGTTCTACTGGTATCCTATCGTCTCGCTTCTCTTCGGAACGCTCGCGGGAAAAATTCTTGGTGTAATGCCAATAGACTAAGCTATGCAACTGAGGCAGCCGCATGAGCGAAAAACCTGCGAAGAGTCATAGCAAAGGAATGGTCATCTGCATTTCTGGAATGGCAGGAACCGGAAAAAGCACTCTCGCCAAGAAACTCGCCAAAAAATACGGTTTAAAATACTATTCCGGCGGAGACGCACTCAAAGTTCTAGCAGCAGAAGAAGGCTACGACGCATCCCAGCCTGGCTGGTGGGAAAGCCCAATAGGACTTAAATTCCTGAAACAAAGAGAAGGAGACGCAAAATTCGACAAAGCGGTCGACCAAAAACTCTTAGAGTACGCGCAAAAAGGCAACGTGCTCTTGGACAGCTGGACGATGCCTTGGCTGCTCAAGACAGGCTTCAAGATTTGGCTTCTGGCTTCGATGGAGAAAAGGGCTGCGAGAGTGGCAAAAAGAGACAAAATCACTCTGAAACAAGCCTTAAAGGTTCTCAAAGAAAAAGAGGACGGAACCAAAGTCATCTATAAACAACTCTACGGGTTCACGTTGGACGAAGATTTCAAACCGTTTGACCTGGTCTTAGACACGGACAACTTGAACGCGGAAGAAGCCTTCCAAGTTCTCTGCAACGTCATCGAAAACGTCGTCCTCCAGAAGAGAAGCTTGTAAACCATTTGCTTTAATCTAAGCGAAAACGTCTATCGTTCTCGACAGGATATCTGTTGTCTGGAAAACTCTACTGGAAGAACATCGGGGTCTTGAAAACGAGTTTATCTTCTGCTGGAGTTTTCGGTAAACAAAATAGTTTCTCACGTTCCTAGACATCTCATCTAGCTTTTCATAATGGGAGTGGAAAACACTGAACAAGGGATCTATTATTATCCTGAAGCCTCTGGCGGCCATTTCCCTACTCCAATCATAGTCTTCCGACCCGTATTCCTTGGTTTCAGGGATGATTTTCGGCAGATTCTCATCAAAAGGATACTTCGCCCATAACGATTTCCTGATAATACAATTAATGGTGGAACACCAAACGGGATGAGCGCTTATCTTCTGAGATAAGTAATACAGTGCGGCATCGCATCTTCCGAAAACAGCCGCTTCTTTATGAGGAAGGAAGAAACCGCTAACCCCAGCCACCTTTGGGTCTTCGAAATGTTTCATTCCACCTTGCAGCCAACAAGATGACGTAGGCAGTGAATGAGCATTTGTTATACACACCAACTCATTCTCGGCAATACTCACCGCCAAATTAGTTGAGTACGCATGGGAAAACTCACCGTTAGAATAAGGAATCAACTTGATTTTTTGATTTCTGAAATGTTTTCTCTTAATCTCCTCAAGGTCTCTCTTTAGACTCTGCAGTTGTTCCTCAGAAGAGAAATTATCCGCCACAATTATTTCAGAAACTCCGACTGTTTGTTGGGCTAAGTTTTCCAGTAGAGAATCAAAATACTTTTCCTTATCCTTCGTTCTTATCACTACTGAAATCTTCAAAGCCCAAACGTCCAATTACAATGTAATCGTTAGTGTTCTTAAGCTAGCTTCTTTTGAAATATGTTTCGATACACGACGTAAGCCGTGTAAAACCCGTAGGCTATGAATAGCTTCGGCATTTTTGTAAGCGACCCAAACCTAAAAGCATCAAGGATTATGTCTAAGCTACCTTTGAAGGTCCAAACAACAGGTGGCCTATAATGAATACAGTACGGGTCGTATGTGGCAATCAGCTTGTAGCCTTTTTTAGCCACCCATTCTTTAATGAAAGCATCTTCAAACACGTGCAGATTCTCTGGAATATCTATGTCTTTCACAGCTTCATGACGAACCAGCAAATCATGGGTTCCGCCTCTGATATCGAAAATCCGTCTCGTTATCTTCAAAAAAAGTTTCAGAAAAACTGCGTTCTGGATTCCATCCCAAATCTCTATGCCCCAGACAGCCCCCACATCCTTGTCTACATAACTGGTTGCCTTGTCAAACCAACCATCACAAAGCATGACATCGCTGTCCACAAACAGGAACCACTCGGTTTTGACCTGGCTGATTCCTTTCATTCGCGCACTCCCACGCGTGCCCCTATCCTCGATTACTATGACGTTTCCGTATTTTTTGGAGAATTCTTGCACGATTTCTAAGGTAGCGTCAGTTGAACAACCGTCCACTACTATCAGGCGGTTCACGGGTACGTTCCTGAAGACCGAGTTCAAACACTTTTCCAGAACTCTATCGCTGTTCTTAGTCAGCAGGACGACGTCTACAGGTTGCTGGTTCACTTGTAAGGCACCTATTTCTTCACGATTATCCTCGTTTCCATCCCGAAGGGTACTTTAAATGACTTAAAAAGCAATGCGTTGCCAACCTGGAAGTTTGAATCTGCAAAACAGTCTACTCTGATGAAACTGCAGTTTAAACGGTTTTGAATTTGCTCGCTCCATTCAGAAGGGGTCTTAACATTTATATGAGTCTTGTCAAAACCTCTTGATATTTTCTTGAAAATCCTCTCCGTAGTCTTGTTCGGCGTCGTGCAGACCAATACGTCTTTGCACGATTCATACATATTCTGCAACGCGCTCAAAGGGTTCTT
>CAYSOZ010000131.1:0-3357 GCA_964432815.1 uncultured Candidatus Bathyarchaeia archaeon | reverse complement strand
TTTCGGAGCGCGCGCGAGGAGCGAGCTAGTACGAATAAGGTCTATTGGTTTTGGAAGTAACTTGACAACTGCCTTTGGTCTCTATCTCTTTTACCAAGTTGCGAGACCTTAACACCGATTCGTCTAACTTCAAGATTCTCCTCGCCAAGTAATTTATCGAAAAGCAGGCGAACCACCTCCTTGAGAGTTTCTATCTTGTTGGTCGGTTGCTCCAGAGTCTGTGAACGGCTCCGAATTGTCAAGTTCGACATTATCGCGATTATGCCTACTTGTTTGTAGTTTAGGTCTTTCTGCATAAGCTCTCTGTAAATGTCTCCGATCAACATATCAGCTTTTTCAGAGATCAAAGTAGCATCACGGGTGTTTTGCTTCAAAGTTGCTATGCGGCTGATGGATTCTACACCGCCGGTTTCCTTCACGGGTTGATCGTCTACACCTTCTGAAGCGTTGTGGAAGTATACTCCTAGAGTCTTTCCAAAAATCGCTACAAGTCTCTGCACGTCATATCTTGACAAGTCACCTATGGTCTTGATGTTTAACTCATTCATTTTCTGCGAGATCTTCCGTCCCACGCCTATGAGCCGGTCTACAGGCATCGGGTTCAAGAAACCTACCTCTCCAGGCCTCACTATTGTTAAGCCGTCAGGTTTGTGGGTATCACTTGCTATTTTGGCAAGAAGCTTGTTCGGTCCTATTCCCACCGAAAACGTAACCCCTGTCTGGACCTTGACAAGTCGTTTAAGGGTCTTTGCCAAATCTTCAGCATTCTCGAAGCTCCCTTGCGTTTTCTGGGAAACATCCAAATATGCTTCGTCAATGCCAACCTGTTCAAAGGCATCAGCGTAACCTCTTAGAATCTGCATTATCCTGTCTGATATTTTCTCGTAGTATTCATAGTCCACAGGTAGAAAAACTGCATCAACGCCTTCTAACTTCTTTTTTGCGAGGAAAAGCGGAATTCCAGATTTGACTCCGTACTGCCTGGCTTTGTAGTTAGCGGTGCTAACTGCTCCGCTTTCTTCTGTTCTCCCTGAATAAACGCCTATTACGACGGGTTTATCTCTCAGAGCGGGGTTTCGCAATTCTTCGCATTGGGCGAAAAAGTAGTCAAAATCTACTAGCATCACAATTCGGTTTCGAGAGGACATGGTCTTTCACCTCAATCCCGAGACAAGAGCCATGAGCCGTCACAAGTTGCTGTGTTCAGTCCAGCTAAGTCTTCTCTGCAAACTCCGAACTTCAACCCGTGAGCAGTGGCTAAGTCTCGAATGTTCTTCATTAGTCTTAATCGTATGTTCATTGGCAAAAGTCGATTTCCTCCAATTTTTTCGCCCTCTTCAAAATATAGGTTCTCCAATTTGTGTGCAACTTCGGGAAAAACTCTCTCAAACCGGCGCCAATTGTCAGGTTTTGCTTTGTATGTTGAACTGGTTATGTGCCTAACGCCGACGTTTGAAAGCATTTCAAGAAGTTCTTTTGGTTTATCATTTATGAAGGGGATAACTGGATCTATGCGAACTGAAATAGGTATGTCTTTCTTGACCAAATTTTCGGCGGCTTTGATTCGCTCAGTTGGAGATGGAGCATGTGGTTCCAAAAGCTTCGCCACGTGGTCGTCGTGTGTCGTGATAGTTAAAGCAACTGTTGAAGGCACTTTGGTCAACAAATCTGCGTCTCGTGTCACGATGTTAGACTTGGTGACTACTAGGATTTTACAGTCACTCTGGGACAGGATTTCGAGGCATTTTCGGGTAATTCCGGACGTGGATTCTAGATTAGGGTATGGATCGGAAGAGTTGGCTACCGAAACGATTTCGCCTCTCAGTTGTTCAGCTTCTTGAACTAATTTTTTGAACAAATCTTTCTTAGGTCGGAAGGCTGAAAAATTCGGAACATAACTTGAAGCATAACAGTAAACACATGAATGATCGCATCCAGTATAAGGGTTAAATGTCAATTTGGAGGGACATGTACAAAGACTGGAACGCCACGGGTCGAAACGGGAGATTAGTCTCACCAGGCTCACCGTAGATAGATTATCAAACAGGGTAGAAAAGAAATCATTCGCATAGAACAACCCTTTTCATCCAACAACCTGAATACTGAAGGTTGTTTCGAAACGATAAAAGATCGACCCAAATTCTTTGGTTATTTTATTCTCTTCTTGATTTTTCCCTTGAATGTTCGGACCTTATCCTCGCAAACACCTTTTTTCCATTTGCATATTCCGCTAATTATCTCACTCAAATAATATTCAAACTCTTCATTCGTCAATTCACTTGAGCAGTCAACACGATAAACAATTTCATCTTTCAACCTGCTCGCAGTTATTGAGACCAAAACGTCGTCCTTATTCAAAATCGCAGCCTCAGTTGTCTATTTCCTGCTGCTGCAAATTTAAATTTTCCCCAAGATCTCTCAGGCGTTTCTCGGGTACCGCAACAGATAAAAATACGCAAGGTGTCCATCAAAGCATTCAATGCAGGTAATAGGCATGCCATCTGAAATTCAAGATGTTGAAAAATTTGTATCTCTAAGCGCTAACGCCAAATACTGTTCAGTAAAGAGACTGAAGGAAAATGTGAAACTGAAACTTCGCACGCCGAGTAAGCTTTACACTTTAAAAGTTGAGCCTCTTAAAGCAGATGAGATCATCAAGAAGCTCAAATGCGAGATCGAAGAAGTCTGACTTTCTGGAAACAAGAATCTTTGCTGCATGGAAAAAGATCGGCTCTCCACATTTTCTTGAGATGCAGTCCTTGTGGGCTTAAGAAATAGATTCGTAGAAGTGTGGAAAACTCTCGGCCCCAAAATCGCTGAAGATGCTTAAGCTTATAAACGAACCATCTCTAAATACATAGATGGAGAAAACCAAATGGTTGACTTAGTCTCTGTTGTGGTACAGGTCATTGTAGCTGCTGTGGTTCTCGCTCCCGTGCTATGGATCGTTGGAAGATGGCTTGCAGGCAAAGATAAAGCAAGATTCACGGATGCCCTATGGATTGCAGTTCTCGGAGTTGTAATCGGCGCGATCGTCGGTGCCTTCCTTCCAGGATGGGTCTCTTGGATAGTCATGATTGTTGTGTGGCTGTACCTAATTCATCACTTCTTTGACTGTAGCTGGCTTAAGGCTTTGCTGATAGCTATCGTCGTAATCATAGTCTACGTAATCATCGTAGCAGTGATACTTGGCGCAATACTGTTGTTGCTTGGACTCGGAGCAATTGGTCCTTTGTTCTAGTGCGCGCGCATGCATTTTCAAAACCCTAATTTTTTCTTTTTTTGTGAAATCAGATAAATGATGGTGGGCCGGACCGGATTCGGACCGGCGACCTTCTGCACGTCAAGCAGATGTCC
>CAYSOZ010000130.1:0-3446 GCA_964432815.1 uncultured Candidatus Bathyarchaeia archaeon | reverse complement strand
TACTCTCCCAAAACTTCTTTGTCTCTAATGGAGGATTCGACGTTAATAATACGCCTTCAGTTACTGCCAAATATCCCCCTTTTTTCAGGAGTTGATAGCATTTTTTCAAGCCATTTTGAAAGCCCATCTGGTATAGTGCTCCTTCCGACCAGATACTGTCAAATGAATCATCCCTGAAGTCCATTTCAAGCATCGATTGGTTTTTTGGGAAAATTCGTTTGTCTAATCCTTCCTTGATTGCATTCTGCATCAAGGCATCTAGGAATGGCTGATGGTTATCTAAGGCGATGATTTTCCCCTTAGTAACTCTCGCCAACTCGAGTCTGCATTCCAGGTCCGCATCCAAGATCGAGGATATACGGTTCAGCTGGCAAACTCTTTAGTTCTGAGAATGCTTTCCGAGTTGATCGGTCATCGCCTGGTCCGCCTCGAGACAGACCTGTTTACAATTCATAGAAATATTCCATTCCTTCCATGCCATTCCTTCCCAAGGGAAAGACAAACCTGACTGTATATATGAATTATTGAAAGCACCTCTCAAAACTGTAGAAACAAAAAACGGGTTTGGGGATTAGATTTTTCTCCAACCAACCATGGCTGGCTTAGAAAATTTCTTATTCCTATCGCATCCAATATTATTTTGGTGTCTATGTGAAGGCGCTGATTTTATACGGCACCCGCTATGGCGCAACGAAGGGAACTTCTGAAGAAATTGCTAAGGTACTTCAAGAAGAGAAATTAGACGTGAAAGTAGTTAATGCCCAGGAGGAAAAGGTCAAAGACATATCAGAATATGGCTTGATCGCTATCGGCAGCGGCGTCGCCTGTGGGAGATGGGTTAACGAGGCTGAAGATTTTCTGAAGAAATTCAAGAAGGAATTCGAAAAAAAGAAGTTGGCGCTGTTTGTTTCCTCGGTGGAGCCAATTGCTGCGAGAGAAGGAAACATAGAGGAGGTTGCCAAAATGCACAAAATAGACCTGGAGGACAGAGTGGCAAAATACGGTCTCAGGCCTGTAGCGATGGGTTTCTTTGGGGGCGTCATTGACTTTAACAGAATGGGCTTTTTGACGCGAAAGGGTATGGAAGTTGCCTTTAAGGCGCCTCTTCAGAAGCATGGATTCAAAGAGACTGCGCCTGGCTCCTATGATCTGCGTGATTGGGATGAGATTCGAAGCTGGGCTAAGGAACTGGCAAAAAAGTCTCGAGAGTGATTTTATATGAGCCAAAGCACAAAACCAACAAAAGCTTTTACTTTGTCTCTGGTAGCGGGGATTTTGATAGTCTGCAACGCTGTGACGGTGGGAATTGCAGGAACATGGTTTCCATGGATTTTCCCTACACTTCCAGGATCTGCCAATAATGCAACGGTTCCTTTCACGAGTATTGCAGCCATCGGGTTGATATGCGGTGTTATCGTACTATATGGAGCAATGATGCTGCGTACTAAGCCTGAAAACAAGAAAGCGTGGGGCATAATAGTACTAGTGTTCTCGATACCCAGCGTGACCACGGGTGGAGGATTCATAATAGGCTTCATATTGGGTATAATAGGTGGAGCATTAGTACTTTCACGGAAACCTAAAACGCAAGAACAAAGCCAGCAACAACTATAACATGAACACAATCTCTTCTGAACAAGCTCGAAAACTTGGCCTGATGATGGTAGGGTCTTAAACGACGAATGGCTAATTAATTAAGCTCAATTCGCATTCAAGCAATGAGGAAAACAAGAGGAGTGAGATTCGAACGTCGGAAAAGAAATGCAGACAATGTGGACGTCTGTTGACGCCTGACCAGTATCAGTTCTGTTCTGATAAATGCTGGGATGAGTGGATAGCGACATCGCACTAACATCGCGATAACTTTTTTGGACACGAGCGATGGCAACCTATCCATGACACAAGCTCCTGAAGCAACGATTTTTGATATTTTTGAACAGTTTCCTCAGACACCTTGTAGGGGAGCCCATGGTCCGCCTCGGACGGCTATTGTCACTTCTTAGATCACTGAGCAGTCATCTCTTGGACCCACATCGGTCGCCGCTCCCGCGCGCGCGACGTCAAAAACACGCTGCTCTACATCGACCTAGACATGCCCTGCTACCCCGAAAGCGGAGAGAATACACCTAGAAACAGCAAGACCGAAACCCTATCGCTGCAACTGACAGCAACAGGGTTCGATTAAGTCCGCAAAATCGGCGAAGTCAAACTATTTAGAAAACGGAGAGGAACAAGGAGATTTCTACTATTTGCCGAAAATGACGGTCAAATTTTCACTATTTGCGCGTGTGGGACTCCTTCGATGTGGAGTACAGCATCTGGATGTACGTAACCTTTGGCTATGGCCCTCTCAACGCAGTTTCTTCCTATCATGTTTACTATCGTTGAATTCTCGATCATGCCGACTGCTTCGTCAACTCCGACTTTTCCGCCGTTGTAGAACTCATCTTTGACGTGAAAAGTTATCTTTCCCTCCCTTAGTGTTCTGCCAAGCATTTCGCAGTCGCAAATAGCAAGAAGAACGTTTCTGCCTATCTTCTTGAGATTAACGTAGACTTCCAATTTTCAGGCCTTTTATAGTTGTTTTATGGCTGATCGTGCACCGCATGCATTGCAGATTAGGAACGATAATCGTTTTTCCTTCAAGATTTTGGTATCTGGACGTTTGCAGACAGGACAAACGACGAAGCTCTCCATGTACCGCTGTAGCAACCGATCAAAGCTTTCCCGCCTAAACTTCCCCTGAAACATAGCCCGTGACTCATGGCACGTTGCAGCAGTAGCCATCTCGCGCGTCAAGAACTTCAAGATGTGCTGTGGATCACGGTCGAGAACGTCAGCCAATTCCTTGAAATTGGTGATTATTGTGCGCATGCCCACCGTGGTTATGAGCAATCGCGGTAACTCCAGACGTTCCTGCTTCAATGAAACCCCTGTCATCTTGGAACAAGCTCGTTTCAGCAGCTCGTCATAATCGTACTTCACACATTTCCCTCGCCCAAAACATGAATCAGCAAACTATTTAGAACTTCCGTTGAATGCGAAAGCTCCGCCGCAACTCCCCTTCTTTCAAGCAGTTCCTTTTCGCTTTGAACAGTACTCTCTTACGCAGTCTTATATAGGACAAAAGCGGAGCGAGCGGGCAGATAGAGACTGAGCACGTTTTGACTTTTTGCTCCAGTATTGTTCAAAATAGTGAAGTGGATCTGCTGGGGCAGTAGCCGACCGTGCCCCCCGTATTTCGGTGCGTCGCAGTCCAAAGTCATCTGATATTTTCCGGGCGGAGCCTCAAATCTGTAATCAGTAAAGGATTCACAAGGATCAAAATTGAATGCAAAGATAAGAGCAGCCCTTTTGAAGATAATTACTTTGTTTGTTGAATTTTCGTGCAGGAGTTGCGGGACTGAGTCTTCGAGAATGTGATGTTTCTTGGCTAGTGCAATCAT
>CAYSOZ010000129.1:0-3470 GCA_964432815.1 uncultured Candidatus Bathyarchaeia archaeon | reverse complement strand
GCGACCTTCTGCACGTCAAGCAGATGTCCTAACCAGGCTAGACGACCGGCCCACTTGCAGGCTCGCAATAAAAGCTTTCGGTGTTCGAAATATTTATGGGTTTTGCGCAAAACCATCCAGCCTGAGGTTTCCCTTCCCCATCGTTGTAAGCGAAATATGTCGAAAATCGCAATTTACTACTTAAATAGGAAAAACACATACGAACTCGATTGAGAAGAGACAGGAGGAGGCAGGATTGCTCAGTGTCAAATCAGTCCCAAGCCCAGCAATGGTACTTAGCGGAACATTGGATTGGCTGACAACTGTTGTCGGTATCTTCTTTTTCGGGGCAGTTGAAAGCAACCCGTTTATGGCAGGACTTACCAACAATGGTCTCTTAACGTTTACCGTCATAAAACTTACGATCACGCTGGTTGTGGCGTTTCTGTTTCACAAAGCCGACAAAACACTTCTCGCAGAAATGGATAAGAAGAGTAGATCTTTCACATTCTCGCGAATTACACTAAAAGCTGCTTACATCATATCGACGGCCTTGTTGATCGCTGCAGTTCTGAACAACCTCACAGTAGTCATTGGAGCATTCTAAACAAGGGAAGCTGAAAAGCTTTTAGCAAGAAAACACACTCTTTTGGCTAAAGACGAAAATCAGTGCTGGAACAAGAACATTGCAAAACGAATTGAAACTAAGGGTTGTCTGGCTTATTCTGAATGGAAACCCGGAAGAAGCACTTGCGCTCCTAGCCGAAGACTATAGAGTAGCTACACCGAAGCTAAAAGTGGGTTTGCCGAAAGGACATACAGGAACAGCTCACGGATGCTATACGCCGAGAAACGAGACCATTTCGGTATCTAACAGCGACACGTTACATAATCCTTTTGTGATCCTGCATGAATTCTATCACCATCTTCGCACATCAGTTGACCTGCAACACAGGGGTACCGAGAAAAACGCAGACAAATTCGCATTGGATTTCATAAATGCCTACAAATCTGCAATTTCCTCTGGAAATTGAAGTAACCCACCTTTTGTCTATACTTCCAGTAACAGCATGGGAACTACTTCCCCTTTGGAGTCGTAGACAGCAACGTTCTTCCCATCAGAAAATGGATAACCAACTATCATTAGTACTCGCCCGAAGAAGTGGTTAAGGTCTACACTTGACGGACTTACGTTCCCTGAAGGGTGAGAATGTACCGTGCCGACTATGGAAAAATCCATGGGCAACATGTGGAAGGGCAAATTCGCAAAGCCATAACCGTAGACTGCTAATGGGGGAACGACAAGATCAGTTATTCGAATTACGTCTTTTGCCTTTTGGCCACGGAGAAGCAAAAAAACCTCTTTCGGATAGAGTCGTCTTGCACCTTCGAAAATTGAATCCAAAAGTTCAAGACTAACGGACACGGTGAGCTTCTTATTCATGTAAACTTTCATAGACTAAGCGGTTAATTATCCTTCCTGAATCGGCTACGATTCTCCAATGGAAAACAGAAATAAACAGGAAACTCAATTAGACTTGAAGAGCCGGGATGGCAGAGCGGTTAATGCGCGGGCCTTGAGAGCCCGTGGATCTTCTGGTCCGCATGGGTTCGAATCCCATTCCCGGCGCTCTATTTCTCGCAATTTGTGTACAGAGCTTGCTCAACTTTATGTGTCAGAAGACCTTTGATCTTGGAATTGTGAGTGTGTGAAAGAAAAACGGTTGTGTGTTTCGGAAAAAATGGGTGTTGTTGTTCTTCTCGGCTGTCGGTTCTGGCTTTGTTGCTTTGCGTAGGAGATAGGCGCTGCAGATTGACCATGCTCATGCTGCTCTCGGAATCGGTGATGGAGTTTCCTATTTGGATGTTGTTATTTGTACGTCTTTCATGAGTATGAATGGCGAAAGCGATGGCGGGTCTGCTTCGGCCCACCAGTGAACGTGTTGGCGCTCTCTGCTTATCCCTGTTATGCTGTTCAGCATTCTTAGCGCGTTGTCGCTTAACCGAATGTTTTTCAGAGACTGCTTGATTTCTCCATTTTCGATCTGGAAGATGCCATCCCGCGGTATCGTTGAGAAATCTCCTGCCTTGTAATTTTGGAATCTTGTGTACCATGTATTCGTAAGGTAGAGGCCGTGTTTCACTTGTTTGAATAATTCTTCTTTGTTCATGTCGCCAGAATCCAACTCAATATTCCATGGTCCGGGGGCGACGATTCCAGCATTGCCTGTGGTTTTGGCTTTGAAGATTTTCGCTGTGGACGTGTTGTGAAGGTACGTTTTTAATAATCCTTTTTCGATGATGATGTTCTCTTGGGTTGGTACTCCTTCGTCGTCAAAGACTCTGTTGGACATTGAGTAAGCGGCCGGCATGTCTCGCAATGTAACTGTTTCGGAAGCCACTTTCTCGCCTAGCTTGTCCACAAAGATCGATAACTGAACCATCACGTAGTAGGCGGAGGCCATGCTTCCCCACATACCCAGCAGAGACCCCACGAACAACGGATCAAAAACCACATCGTATTTGCCTTCCATTCCAGTCTTTGGGTTCTTAGCTTGTCTGGCAATCTCTCCTGCTTTCTTTCCTGCGCTTGCAGGATCAAATCCTTTCAACGTTGAGCTACACTCTACCGAGTGACCGGATGCTTCCTTTTCTGAGAAGGCCCTTATGGAAAGCTCGACCGCGGATCTGCAGTCTTTTCCTGAGGAACCTTCAGAAGATACTTGATATACGTCTGAAACGCTTGTGAGGAAGATGCCTCCCGCATTTGTTTTGGGTCCTGCTGTCTTCTTGGCTGCGTCGATTGCTTCGAAGACGTATTCTGCCGGGTTCTCCAAACTGTCTATGGCTTTATCGCCTGCGCTCTTCCGGTAGTTGAATTTCCCTTTTGCGAAACCGCCGTGCATGGGGTTTTCTTGTGAGACCTTGGATAGTTTGAAGAGGCGTTTTAGGATTTGATCTGTTTTTTGGAAATTCGCTATTTGAGTGGCAACCACTCGTTTGTTCCAGGAGAAGATTACGTCAGTTACGTAATAGTTCCAAGCCACAGAAGCGTCAATCTGATTGTTGCTGAATCGCACTTGGCGGTTGCGGCTATCCACTGTTCTCGCTATCGCTTCATCCGCGCCCAAAGTCTTACACTTCTTAACCACGCTTTCGGTTTTGGCAAGAATATCGCTCATTTCACGTACACTCCTCGAAGCCTCATCATTGGACCACCTGTATAGACGGGTATTCCCTGTTGGGGATCTCCCTTACCGCATGTGGCTGCTTCATACTCGAGCTTTTTTGACACCGCGTCAACGGCGCCCCAGAAAACCGGTGTGGTGGTCTCGATTATCGGCCTGGCGACTCGATTTCCAAGTTCTCCGTTTTCGATTAGGTAAGCTTCCCGCCCCACATAACGCTGATTAAAACGTTTGTCATCGATGTTCCACTCGGTGAAGGATTTCATGTAAACGCCATGTTTGACGTCTTCGAATATTTCTTCT
>CAYSOZ010000128.1:0-3481 GCA_964432815.1 uncultured Candidatus Bathyarchaeia archaeon | reverse complement strand
TAGTTACTGGGAGTTTGGCAAACGAATTGCAGCGTTGGGGAAGCCTACGTTTTTCGTGTTGGAAGGCGGATACATGGGAGAAAAAGTAGGCAAAGGCATCGACCAGCTGCTAAAGGGCCTTGAAAGTTAACATCGGTGGTTCGAGCGAAAAGATATTTTGGTGCTGTCGTTTTGAAAGGTTCAGTTTCGGAATGATTTGCCTCGTAGTGCTTCTTTGAAGCTGAAACCGATGATACCAGTACCCGAGTAGCGACATAAGCCCGCAAGCGCATGGCACGCGACGCTTAGCTTTTGTGCTTCTTGAAGTAGACCAGCAGACCTGCGCAAATAGCAGTTGCAGATGCTCCAGAAGCAACCAAGACAAACTTTATTGGAATCAGCTCTGATGAATTAACATCTGGCAATTTTATAGCGGGTACGCTTACCCCTTCGGGCAACTCGATTTTTACACTGTCAACGTCAAAAGGAGCTGTTAGGGGGAAATTGTCTTTTCTTTTGTAGTCAATAGTGTAGGGTGTATCGCCTATACCGTTGCCATCCGCGTCTTTTCCAGTGTAGTCGCTCCAGTAATTGCCTTCGTTTCCGTTGTCAAAGTAGTTCGTACCGTAATCAGTCCAGTCGGTTAGTACTTGTTCCGTATTGTTTATGAAGTTGTTATGATAGAGCGTATTGTTGGAGTACGCTGGTCCTGAACGTTCAAAGTCTATGAGATCTTGATGTGCTCCGATCATGGCGCCAACGCCAGCATTCTCAATATGGTTAGCGCAAAATATGTTATCGAAGCCATGCATCACCGAAATTCCGCCTCCGAACGTGATTCTATTCCCAAAAACCAAGTTGTTCGAACCTCGACCTATTTCTATACCAGCGCTTCGAGCCAAGTTGTTTTTGGCAACAGTATTTTTGTCACAATAAACTCTGATTCTTCCAAAACACCAACTTCCAGTATCAACGATAGAATTATTATAAACTAAGTTTGACGACCCTTTAACGTAAATAGCCCCATAAGTAGAACTTGCACTCCCAGTCAACTTGTTTTCAAGTACGATGTTGTTTGAGCCTGTACATCGGACAAACTCGTTGCCTATACCCGACAAGCTGTTTCTTGCGATTATATTGTTGCTTCCATCAACGTTTATGCCTTCACTTTTTGGGACAAAAACGTTATCCACAATTTGGACCCCGTCAGCTGATGCGTTAACTGGTAAAAACCACTGGTTACTGGTGATGGTAAAATTCCAGAGTTTCACATTGTCAGCCTCAATCTCAATAGCTACTAAAGGTGGTGTAAACCCAGGTAGCAAAGTAGTAACATTGTAGACGTCTATGTTCTGTATTATTGTTCTATCTCTGTCTTCGCCAACTAATATAATTGCCTTGTCTATCTTTAGGGAGCGCTCTTGGTAAGTTCCTTTCTTAACGAATATTATATCACCTTGCGTCGCATTGCCAATTGCAGAAGCAATTGTTCTGTAAGTGTCTGGAACTACAATAATATTAGATTCAGCTTGAACGGGCAAACAACCAGTTATGTTAGTCGCGATCAGACTTATTGCGGTTAAGAGAACAAGCAAAAGAGCTATCTTTCTATCCATGCTCATCCTCACTGCATTTGGATCATTTTATTCTATAAAGGTTCTTGTCAAGGTTTCTTGACTAAGCAAATTTTTTCCAGTCAAGATTTCTTGACAAATCCGTTTCGCCAGGAAAACACCGAAAACTCGATTTGCCGCTTTATATAAGGGGGTATAGTTAAAAATCGCACAACAGTACTCTCCAAGATATTTCCCACAAGTACTAGAAAAGTCCACGCGGTAACACTAAATACTAGAAAAGCACACGCAGCAACACAAAGCACCCAAAAAGACTTTATTGTACTAGAAAAGACCCAATTTACGACAGCAAACGTTCAACAATCAAAACGTGATTATCTTACAGAAATATTTAGATACTTAAAGCAGCTAGCATAGAGGAACATGCAGCAGCAGAAGTTCACCGAAAGAAAATTCGTCTCCGTCGACCCAAGCAAGTGCACAGGTTGCGGAATCTGCGAGTACGCATGCACACTCGAAAAAGGCGAATCAGTCTGGAACCCGTTGCGATCAAGGATTCGCACCGTGCGAATGACGCCACTATTCAATTTTGCGTTGGCATGCAGGTTCTGCGAAGACGCAGCATGCGTGAAGGCTTGCCCAGAAAAAGCCTTAGCACAGTCGGAGAAAACGGGAATTCTGATGGTGAAGGAGAAAAAATGCAAGGGCTGCGACTGGTGCATCCAAGCGTGTCCACACGGCGGAATCGTGCTTCACCCAGACACGGGAATCGTGATTGCGTGCGATTTCTGCAGTGGCGAACCAAAATGCATTGAGTCTTGCCCAGAAGAAGCATTGGAAATTGTTGCGAGCGACGAAGCAGCCGAAAAACGGTTCAGTGACGCAATGGATAAGCTTCCTGCAGAAACTGAACGGTTAACCGAAACGGTGAAGAAGAAAGATTGGAAACCCATGTTGGCTGACGCTGAGAAACGAGCTATGAAAGTCAACGAGAAACTCGAAGCCCTAAACAAAAAAGCACGTGCAAAGAAACAACAATAATAGACTGTCTCTTGCGTTTCTTGATTGCGTCGAGTAAAAAAGCGCTGAACGTAAGCGATTCAGAGAAAGCCGAGGAAGATCAGAACAAGAATTTTTTCGTTAGACTGGTCGGAGATACATGTGAAGTTGCGCCTTGGAGACTTTAATGTCAACTCCAGAGTCTGTGCAGCATGCCTGTCCTTTAGCCAGTGCTGAAATAGCTAGATTGTTGTGCACACTCTTTGTCATGGCGGGTGTTGCGCCGAGAATTTGTTCTGAGGCTTCCTTGGTCAATTCGATTTCGAGGTGGGATATTTTCCATTCTTCGGGGTCTATTAAGAAGCCTTTTATTTTGCCTAGTCTCATGCCTTCGACGAATACGTCTTTATCGATTAATTCTTGAGATTTCATGTTTTTTCCATCCTGCGTAGGAGAATAAACTCTTAGTCTTCTTTTTTCAATATAACAGTATGTGATAGTTGTTGCACAACAACAAACGCTTCCAGAACTAAACGGAGAGAAAAATAGGCTTAACTAACTGGTGGACAGCAAAGCTGTTGAGCCAAAAACTTCGTAAAAAGATCATTGGACTGGTGCTCGTGACAGTCTATACCCCCCTTATTTAAAGCTGGAATGTTGTCGGTATTGTTTGGTGCTATGAGTATCCTGAATAGAGAGATGGGTCGGAGTATTTGCTTCTTTTGAAAATTAGGTGGCCAATGAACCCGCCTATGACTGGTGCTATTATCCAGGCGAAGATGAGGAAACCGTTTCCAAGAGGACCCGCAGGTATGGGACCGCCTAAAATTTCCATTAGAAGAAAGCCAGTTGCGAAAAAGACTATGACTCCGCTAAAAAAGGCGCCTAAGAAAATAAAGGATATTTTAGCTAGGGTCCGTGCACGATTA
>CAYSOZ010000127.1:0-3523 GCA_964432815.1 uncultured Candidatus Bathyarchaeia archaeon | reverse complement strand
GCCTTCATCGTTATAGAATTTGTAGAAAAGTTCGTTGCCGCCTGTTCTTGGTGCTCGCGGGTCCGTTGACGAGAAAATCTTGGCTGATGCATACTCAGCATCACAGAGGAACGCCTCTTTCGGATGAGAATAGCCGAATACTCTGAAGATCAAACCTTCGCGAGTGATAATGCCATCACGATCTCTGAGGCTCAAACGGGCCAAATATACTCTTCCTCTGAAGTAGCTGTTCCAACTACAACCTGGTAGAAAACTTCACCCGTCTTGATTGATTCAACTCTTTCCAACTGTCCTGCCACCCTAATTTCTGTGCCCCGCCGAGCGACGTTTCGGTAACATCCGATGTTGGAAACCACCTGATCGGGAATTCTGTTTGTGGGCAACTCAGATGTGGAGTTTAGCGGCTTATAGTTGGTGATTCTGTATGTTGCTGGTCTGAACATGGTTTCCGAGTCATCGCTGACCGTACAATGAAATCGAATTGGTTCGATAGATGAAAACCTGAATTGACCATACTTTGTCCTGATTTCCTCGGGTTTTCTGGTGGCATTGTACATGAATATCTTTTTCCCATAACGCCCTTGGAACTTTCTGGCAGCTTCTAAGCGGTTGCCCACGATGTAGCTTAGTTTACCAGCTTTGACAAGCTGAGCAATCGTCTCTTCCACGATTCGGAAGTTTTCTGAGCCATACACGACGAAATCTATGTCTGATTCCGGAGCATGCATGTTCAAAGCGATGGATCCGTGGATTCCAAAGTCTTCCAGACTGACTCCGGACTTATCTGACAACAACTGAACAAGGTCTAACGCCATTTTCTGCAGTCTGTCAGGCTTTTCTAGACTGGTTAATACTCTTAGACGGTCTTTCGGAACGAAAACTTCTTCGATATTACTCAACGGTGCAGAAATCAACTCTTTGTTCCTGAGGTAGCAGTAATAAATGAATTCAGGGAAGTTCTTGCGGAAAGTTGCAATAAAAGACCTGTAGTTCTTTGCTGTGTAGAGTTTTTCTGCGCGGAACAGCTTTTTGTCACCGTACTTCCATGTTCGCTCCAACATGTCAACTTGAAAGAGTTCTTTGAAGTCGGCTGGAATATACTTAAGGAATGCAAAAACCCTGCTTTGCGGGTGTTCGTATCCAAAAGTGTTAAAGATGAAGCTTTCTTTTGTTACAAAAGTGTCTCCATCAACTGGCATCCATTCAGCGATAGACAATTCCAATACACCCGAATATGGTTATGGAGTCGACTAAAAAAGCTATTGCAACAGTCATTCGAATAAAAATGGTTATCGCGCAACAAGCATGTCCTTGAAAGTCCAGGGAACGCTAAGCAACTTCTTATAGACGGGTCACATTCATCTTGAAAAGCCAATGTGAACAGGTTGAACGATAGAAAGAAATACAGACGAGGATATCTCGTGGCGATTCTTGCTGGTTTAGAGAAAGAAAAGGCTGTCCTTTGGAGAATCTATGCCAATGTTGCCAAACAAGAAAAAACAATATCTTTGGGCGAGCTAAGAAACGACTCCAAAGCCCTATACTGCTTCCACGAAGCAATCATAAACGCCCTTAGACCCACCCTAAAAGAAGGAATACGTAGCATAATTCTAGCCTCTCCTCCCAGGACCAACTACTCGCAGGAATTCATCACTCACGTTCGACAACACCATGCCTGGCTATCTCAAGGAAGCACCAAAGTAGTCTTTTCCGAAATTGTAGGAACAGCCGGTACGCCCTCTCAAGTGGCTGCGCTAACCAGAACCGCTGTTTTTCACGAATCGGTCGAGCAAACAACATCAGAAGAAACAGAAGATCTAGTAAAATTGCTTGATAGAAGACTCAATATCTCAAAAAGTGAACAAGCTGTGTTGTTTTCACTAGAAGAAGCAGAAGCATCAATACTCAAGCACAGAGGAACAAGTGAACCAAAACCTGAATATCTTCTGCTAACTGACAAGTATCTCCAAGGCAATTCTCAAAGAAATCGACTGAATCGACTAATCCAGATTGCCGCAAACAAAAACGTCAAAACGCGAATAATAAACGCTGAATCCCCTGCAGGAAAACGCATCACACAGCTCGGCGGACTAGTGTGCTTAATGAAGGAATCCGAAAAGTTTTAAATCCTCAAGACAAATCATGCCAGAATGCAAAGCGGTCGCCAGCAAAACGCCGCATACTCCCATTCTTTTCAATTCGATTAGGTCTTTCATGTCGCTAACCCCGCCCCCCACAAACAACTTGATCTTTGAACTTGCCAAAGCATCTTCTAAAAATCGAAAATCAACTCCTTCACCGCTGCCAACCTTTGCTAAATCCAAAATGATTACTTGTTCGACCCCGGTTTTCTCAAGTTCCCTCAACAGAGCCATTGGACTCGAAAGATTTCTCAGCGGGAATTTTCCAAGCACCTTATTGCCAAACATGTCAAGGCTTATCACTAGCCTCTTATTCCCGAATCTTTCAACAGCGTCTGAGACAAAATCAAGGCTTTTCAAGGTCTCCGTCCCTATAACCACTTTAGATACTCGAGCCTTCAGGACTTCTTCCGCCTTTCCAAGATCAGCAACGCCGGCATCAACCATCAGTTTGAGCCCTGTCTTTTCAACCACGAGTGAGTACAAGGCGAAATTTGCGGCCTTGCCCATAATCGCGTTTAGGTCCGCAAGGTAGAGTTCGTCGAAACCATACTTTCTAAACGTTGACGCAACTGCTAAAGGATCGCTGGAAGAGCAGAGGGCACTTTTGAGCGGTTTATACTCTCTTCTATTGCCTCTCACGGCGTGAACAACCACGCCGTCAAGAACGTCAACAACGGGGATTATCTTCAGCTTCTTACCTCACAGAGAATAAGGCTTGCAGATAGAAAAGAGTGTTTTGAATAATTTTCACTTTGCTGCATATTTACCCAGCAATATTTGAAACAAAACCTTTAAAGGCAGATGTAAACCGCATCATTATGACCCATGTTGAAGCTGCTCATCAGTGCGGTAAACGAAAAAGATGCTGAAGAAGCGATCGCTGGCAAAGCCGATATCATAGATGTAAAAAATCCCAGCGAAGGTGCGTTAGGTGCAAACTATCCATGGATAATAAGACGAATAGGGCAGCTAGCGCCTGAAAACATCGAGGTAAGTTGTACCATAGGCGAAGCGCCCGGACTCCCTGCCACAATGTCGTTGGCCGCATTAGGCGCTGCGGCGACAGGAGTAAACTACATCAAGGCTGGGCTTCACGGGATAAAGACAGCTGAGGCGGCAATTCACCTAATTCAAAGCATCAACAAAGCTGTCAAAGATTCACAACCTTCGATAAAAGTGGTTGCCACGGGATACGCGGACGCAGAAAGAATCGGAGCAATAAGCCCCTTAGATATTCCGGATATAGCTCATGAAGCCAATGCAGACTTCGCCATGCTTGACACATCCGTCAAAGACGGTCGAAGCCTCTTCACATTTCTCACTCAAGACCAGCTTAAAACCTTCATTTCCAAAGCACACAAATACCGCTTAGAAACTGC
>CAYSOZ010000126.1:0-3542 GCA_964432815.1 uncultured Candidatus Bathyarchaeia archaeon | reverse complement strand
AGGCTCTGCCCACTAATTGAGCCTATTCTAAGCAAACGGAATGGTCGCACAAGAGCACGATTCCTCGAAGATGTCAAGATCAAGAAAATCGCATTGGTCTCTACGTGTGGCTGGTGGGAAAAAGGGAATTTCTCAACAGTTATCCGAATAGCCGAGGAGCTGGCAAGGGATGTCAACGTCGAGTTTGCAGGCGCAGTTCTTCGTCCTCACGCCCAGCTTATGGCTAAACATAAGGGCAAATCAAAGGAAATCTTGGAGGCAGCTAAGAGAGCAGGTTTTCAACTTGCGAGAGGTGAAGCTATTTCAGATGATTTGCTGGAGATTGTGGCCCAGCCGCTTGTTTCTGAGAAAGACTTCCGGAACGATGAAAACAACGGATATGAAAGTCTGAAACGCGCGAACCTGAAATGAAAACAGGTTTTGCGGAAAGAACGAGACCTTTCAAATTACCTCTTTCCCGGGCTAGAAGGTGCTTTGCTGGAAGGCGTTGAGCTTCATTGCTGTTTTAGGTCTGTTTCTTGGGGTTTTGTTGGCCTTTTCAGTTTAGTTTTGAAAAAGCGTTTAATCGACGAGATTGCTTCGGGAGTCTCGTATCTCTTGATTCCTACCGCGTCGCCTTTGCACTCGATGTAGCATTCTAAGCATTTAGTACACTCAGCAGCTCCTTTTTCAGATGGGCCGACGAGTTGAGGACAGCTTTCTTGACAGTGTCTTGCAGTCGGGGGACACTTGCACTTGTCAAGGTTCCTGGTTGGCTTGAAAAATGGATTGAACGATGCGATAAGCTTCACGAGTGCCCCTATTGGACAGATTTTTCTACACCAGTATCTCTTCTCCCTTAGACCCGCAACAACCGCGACAACGGGAATTATCCAAAATTCAATCATGATAGGCATCATTACTCCAGTCAGATGCGTCCAAGCCTTGAGGTGAAACATGCCTCTGGCCGTTATCCCCACTGGACATACGGAGCACCACACTGGAAACCGAAGAATCGCGGAACCCACTAAAGCCGTGACTAAGACTCCGCTCGCAACGGTGGCATGCTTGTTGTTTCTTAATCCTCCAAGAAAACATGTAGGACAAATAGAGCTGCGTTTCTCTATGTTTTGCTTTGCCCGTTCTTCTCGTTGCTTGTTCAGCTTGGGCATAAAACGTTCAACTCCTTTGTCGAAGCCATCCACCAACGTTCCCACCGGACAAACCCAACTGCAGAACATGGCTCCTAACAAGAATGTCAGGAGGACGAAAAGCAAGATTGCTACTGAGATTGATAAGAGAAGCCAAGCAAAATCAAGCCCGCTCGCGGGCATCATACCCGCCGTCATTAGAACCTCTAAGCCTCCCACGGGGCAAACTATCCATCCGCCTGGTCCCACGTAGGTCCATCTAAGCAACAACAGGCTGCAAATAGATTCACCGTAGGGCAACATAACAAGAGGCTGACTCAACCCTCCATAAACTAGACTATAAATGGGCAGATCAATAGCTGCATCAGAGAAGTATTTGATAGGCAAAATGAAAAACAGCAAGAACGCAATTCTAACCGACCATCTGACGTATCTGAGACCTTTTCTACGAGAACCTTTCTTTTGACTCAGAGTGCTCAATGGTGGTCTTCTGTTGTTATTTGCGTTATAAGATTAAATATTTTTCCTATCCAATAATTTCGAAGATCTACTGGTTTCGCGCCTTCTCAGTCTATTCTTCAAACGCCTGAAAGCCGAAAACACGGCAGGCTCACCAACCCACTCTATTCTTATCGCGTCGTAGTCGCACTGTATGTAGCACTCCATACACCGAGTGCATCTACCAAGCGATCCTTTCTCAAGTAGATTGATGCCTTGCGGGCAGACTCTTTCGCAGCGTTTACGGTCAACCACGCGGCAAGCTGCGCAATAATCCATGTGGTAGTCTTCACAATCTTTGGGACAACCTTTCATGACGCATTTCTCTGAGACAACAGTCGGTCTGACGAGAGGGCTGAATGACCCGGCAATGTTCAGTGTTACTCCAACTGGGCATATCTTTCTGCACCAGTATCTTTTCATCCTTAGACTCAAAAGAATAGCAATGGCTGGAATTGCCCAGAGTTCGAAAATTATGGGCATCATCGCTCCCGTAATTCTCGTCCAAGCCTTCAGGTGAAACATTCCCTTGGTTGATATTCCAATCGGACAAATAGTGCAGAACACTGGAAACTGGAAGACCGCCGAGCCTACAAGCGAAGCAACCAAAACTCCATTAGCAACTGAAGCATATCTGTTACCGATTATCTTTCCGAAAAAGCAAGTGGGACAAAGAAAGCGCTGCGTTGACCTCTCTTTCTCATTATTCCGTTTGGCAAACTCTTCGCGTCTCAGGTTCAGATTGGGCATGAAACGTTCAACAGCCTTGTCGAAGGAGTCTATCAACGTTCCCAATGGGCAAGCCCAGCCGCAGAACACATTTCCCAACACAAAATTCGGAATAAGAAAAAGAACCAGCGCCACAATCGTCGGCAGCAGAAGCACAATAGTCACCTGACCCGTCAAAAGAGTTTGTAACCCTCCCACGGGACAGATCAACCACGCCCCGGGTCCTACATAGTCATATGAGACCAAAAGCAAACTACACACAGACTGCCCATAAGGCAACAGCATAAAAGGTTCTTGAGTAAGTCCACCGAAAAAGAGACTCAAGACGGGAAATTTCGGAGCAGTAACAAAGTAAACGATCGGCAACATGAAGACGAGAACAAATGCAGCCTTCACGGTCCACCTGACATACCTTATGCTTCTTCTGCGTTTGCTACTCTTCCGTCTCACTTTATTCACCGATGGTTCCCAAGCGGAAGCCTGGCTTTCTCCCACGGCTCGTCTATTGAAAAAAGCAGTGTCCACAAGAAATAGCTTTCTTTCCGCATGCATTCGTGTTCAGAATCGCAGTGAGACTTGATCTCGGTTCTTTCAGGATATTCGCGCGATTACGCCTCTGCCTTTTTTCCGGAGCTTAACAGCACACGCAAATAGAGTCTGGCTTTTCGGGACACATGCGCCTAAGGACGTTTAGGTTTTGAATAAAAGTTTTGAGCCATATTTTGCGGCAAACAGCCAGCTTCCCCGGAAAGAATCTGAATACAAAAGTCGCAATTAACTCTAAATATCTTCACAGAGCTGGTTAATCGCGCACCGACTGAGGCGAAAACAGAATGCATCCCTTCTGGAACTTCCCCGACAACCGTTACGCAGCGATTGAAGAGATCAGAAGGCTGCTGGGATTCACGAAAGCAGAATGGAAAACCCTGTTGCACGCGCTGTCCAAGACTGATAATGGCTGGTTGCAGTACATGTTCGCTGACGTCACCGTGGATTTCAAAAAATTCGTCGACATGAACGAGATTCATGTTCTCATAGAGAAGGGTGAGAAGAACAAGCAGACTTTGTCTCTCAAGTACGTTTATGACCTGAACGATTTCACGAAGCCAAAGTGAAATGCACTCACTATCTCGCGCTTGAGATACTCTAGCCGCGCAAATATTCCAAGATTAAAGGCGATCTCAC
>CAYSOZ010000125.1:0-3556 GCA_964432815.1 uncultured Candidatus Bathyarchaeia archaeon | reverse complement strand
GGTCGTTGATCACTCGACGCCAGCGATGTAAGCCTAATATTTCCTTTCTTTTTTTCGATACTTTCTTTTTTCTACAATAAAGGGGTTTGGAGAGACATCGCATTGCGCGCGCGTGCTCTAAATAACTATTGGCTCAAGTGTCCTAAGCATTGTTACTCTGTTCTCGTGCTACCTTTTTTGTCAGCTTTAGAGTTTCAACCCCTTAACAACGGCTTTACCGAGCTCTGGATCCGCCTTCGTCAGATTCGCGATGGCTCGTAGCTGGATTTGTTTGTCGATAGGGGTCAGATCGGCGATTAGATTATCGATGAGATTTTCTTGGTCTATCTTGCTCAGGGAACGGTATTTTTCACGTGCTTGTTGGAAATCGTTGGTTTTGCTGATTTTCTTCTTGGTCACCTCTCCCTCAACAGAATAGACGGAAGGGGTTCCTGATCGAGCTTCCACGGGGGAGCCGCCGTCAAGGGTGGAGGGCTCATAATTCACCGGACCACTGTAGTCTTCCATTTGCATGGCTCCATCGCGCTGGCTGTTGTTGACCTCAACCAATGGACGGTTCACAGGGATTTGCAGGTAGTTGGGTCCCAATCTGTGACGTTGAGTATCCGCGTAAGAGAACGTTCGACCCTGAAGCAACTTGTCCGCTGAGAAGTCTATTCCTGGAACAATACTGGCTGGACAGAAAGCTGCCTGCTCAATTTCAGCGAAAAAGTTCTTGGGATTCCGATTCAACACCATTTTCCCAACCGGCATGAGTGGAAATTTATCTTCAGGCCAAGTTTTGGTTGGATCTAGTGGGTCAAAATCCTGTTTCAGTTCATCATCAATTTCCATCAGCTGGACGCAGAGTTCATACTCAACCTCTTCACCCCGGGCGATAGCATCCCGAAGGTCACGAGTCAAATAGTCAGGGTCGACACCCGCCAACCTAGTTGCTTCATGACGGTCAAGATTGTGCACGCCCAATTTCGGCTTCCAGTGGTATTTTACATAAAGCCGCCTTCCTTCTGAGTTCACCCAGACATAGGTGTTAACTCCGAAGCCCTCGGTCATCCTGTAGCTTTTCGGGGTTCCTCGGTCTGAGAAGAGCCATATGATCATGTGGGTGGATTCAGGGGTCAAGGAGATGAACTCCCAAAAGTTGTTGTGTGAAGAGGAAGAAGATGGGATGTTGCTATCGGGCTCACCCTTAAACGCATGCACCATATCGGGGAACTTGATGGCGTCTCTGATGAAAAATACAGGCAGATTGTTTCCGACCAGGTCGTAGTTACCCTCTTCAGTGTAGAACTTTACGGCAAATCCCCGTGGATCTCGCGCAGTATCTACTGAGCCTCTTCCTCCAGTCACGGTGGAAAACCTTACTATGACAGGAGTTTTCTTCTCTGGATCTTGAAGGAATTTCGCCTTCGTGTAGGCTGCCATGTTCTTATAAACTTGGAAATACCCATGTGCCCCTGCCCCCTTAGCATGAACAACTCGTTCAGGGATCCGCTCTCTATCAAAGTGAGCCATCTTCTCAACAAATTGAACATCTTGCAGTAAGACAGGACCGCGTTCGCCGACGGTCAAAGAGTTTTGATTGTCAGTGATTGGTACACCTTGGTTCGTTGTCAAATGTTTCTTGCTCTCCATTTTCATTATCTCCATTTGAATTACTCTATATCAGGAAAACGATATAACCGTTATTATAACGCATAGGCGCTACTGGGATAGTCACCTGGCTTCATCAGAAGAAGACCGGCGAAATTTGCGTACCTTCCTCTTAGCGCGCGTTTTCTGCGAGCGCTGTGGTTGTTATTGTGCAGTCACAAATTCTAAAATAAGCGACTAAGTCAAACCATTAGAAGAGAGGACAAGAATGGGAAAAGTAATTCTAGGAGTAACAATATCACTGGACGGGTTCGCCGAGGATCGCAATGGCAGCGTGGGCGCGTTATATCCTGACCTTGACCTGCTTCACAACACCGAGGTCTTACGGGAATCACAACGAAACACTGGTTCCGTGGTTATGGCATGGAAAGAGTTTGCTATGGCAGAAGATCCGGATTGGTTCGCAGGCAACTATGAGTATCAGGTACCGATATTTGTTTTTACAGACAAAAACCCTGAAAAACATCCGAAAGAAACTAATGAGCTAACATTTACTTTCGTAACAGATGGTATTGAGAGCGCAGTCCGGAAAGCAAAAGCAGCCGCAGGCACAAAAGATGTAACAATTGTCGGCAGTGCAAGCACCACACAGCAATTCTTGAACGCAGGACTTGCCGATGAACTGCATATTGACATCATACCAGTATTTCTGAAAAGCGGCTTTCGACCATTCGAGAACATCGGCACAAAACCGATCAAGCTGGAAAGAATCAAAACAGTAGAGCTTCCTGCCGGAAGAACACACCTAAGATTCCGCGTCATAAAATAGGGCGCGCCATGTTTCGGGAGACTTCTCATGAAAAAAGTTTTGTCCTGTAACCGCATCAATATTTTGGAATGAGAAGAAAACATGACGTTCAAAGCATATATGGACAACATTCAGGCTAGGACTGGGAAGACACCGGAAGACTTCTGGAAAATGGCTAACGAAAAGGGCTTCATCAAAGACGGCAAGATTGTTGCAAAGCATGCTGAAATGCTGAAATGGCTCAAATCAGACATTGGATTGGGACACGTACACGCAAACTTCATAATACTGTATATGCGCTTGAGAACTAACGACCCCAAAGTCAGCGAACAATCTAGAAAATGGGCCAACAGCACAGGGTACAAAAACTGACTACAGTTGTTTGATCAGGCGTCTGGGTTTTGTGCGTCCGCATTTCTAGGACAATCATTTCTTGGGTCTTTCTGCAAAATCTCCTCTTTACAAACAAGGCATCTCATCGTTGTGATTTTGGTCTTTCAGTTTTACCAGACATTCGGCAACCTCTCACACCTTGACTATTTTACTGGTTTGGCTGTAACTTTTTCACTTCAAGCGGGCGTTTGTTGTTGGTTGACTAAAAAAGGGGAAAGAGAAGATCTTGTCTTCTCAAGCGTTTACTTTTTTCTGAGCATGAGCAGTATTGCTACGCCGACTATTGCGATTGCAGCAACAATGATGCCTATTCCAGGAAGCAAGTACATGTCGGCTGCGTTTGAAGGTGCTTGCGTAGGTGCTACTGTTGGTTCTGGTGCTTCGTCAACGCCGAAAGCAGCCGCTGCAGATGAACTCCAGTAAGATTCAGAGCCAGCAAACTTCGCTACGACAGTGAACTTGCCTGGAATGTCAGGAGTCCACATCAGACTGTAGGCGCCGCTTGCATCGGTCGTGGCAGTGCCTATGTTACGATAGTTTCCGTTAGCATCGAGCACCTCGACGGTCACTTGAACACCGGTAACATCTGCCGGGCGAGGCTTCTGCATGTACACGTATTCCATCCAAGCGCTCATGCTTTCGTCACCGACGACTGGAACGCCGTTGGGAAAACGTGCAGCCTGCACGTCCTGTTTTGTGCCAGCAGAGACATCGGTTACGGAGCCGCTTATGACCACGGATTGGCCGAACTGTAATCCAACA
>CAYSOZ010000124.1:0-3677 GCA_964432815.1 uncultured Candidatus Bathyarchaeia archaeon | reverse complement strand
GACTTTTTCCGCTATTGAGTCCACTAAACGATTTTTCTTTTTTCAAATAAACTGACAAAACAATCTAGGGTATAATAGAGTTGTTTCCTCAGCAAATACGCAAAGTATCGAAGTCCGATGAAGCTTAAGGCTGATGAACGCTTCTTCCGTTCCTGAGTCCATTCAAACTAGCCCGCGCTTGTCTGGGGTGTGCATTCGTCAGACTTTCAGTAACGTCTTAATCGTTTCTGGTATGATTCTCAAAAAACTTGAAAGTGTATTCTAGGATTTGTAAATAAAAGAAGGAAGCTGAGGGGCTGCTTTTGTTATCGAGGGCCGTCTTTGTTTCTTGACATATATGCCCATGCGCTGATGAGCACAACCGTCAGCGTAGCGCCTGCGAGTCCTGAGACAATCCACTTGACGTTTATAAGAGCTGGCAGCACCATCATCAACCATGGAATTATGTAGTCTGCTGTCACCTGTGCTATTACTCCCGCCATGAATCCCAAGACAGCTATCAGACCGAATACTTTTAATCTATCACCCATTCATTTCACCTTTTTGTTTTAGCATTGGATCCAGCTTCTTTTTAGTCTAACTTACATTTTTATGTCTATTACCTGAAGACTGCCCACAGCATCTTTTAATTTTCCAATTAAAGCCAAATTAGAGTTTTTCTTATACGTATATCTCTACGTATATACATGCATATTCTCTTCATGTTAACAATGTATAAGATTGTTTGCTGCAGTCTTTGACCTACGGAGGATTTAATTTGTCAGAAAGATTCGCGAAAAAATGGGAAACTAGGAAAGACGACCAGCCTTTTGCAGACCGCATCAAAGACGCTGTAAAGCCGCCAGGACCATTGAAACCTCGACTTGACTTCGCCGTAAGGCGCATCGAGCTTCAAGTGCAGAAACTAGACCAAGCCACAGACAGGTTCACACAACGCGATAAGGCAATCTTTGCAAGAATAGTCGACGCTTACACAAAGCATGACAGTGCTCGCGCAAACGTTTTCGCCAACGAACTCGCAGAAGTTCGCAAGATGGAACGCTTGATCATAAACGCAAGACTTGCCCTGGAACAAATAGTGTTAAGGTTACGAACAGTATCCGAACTGGGAGATGTTGTATCCACCCTCGGACCAGCCGTGGGAGTTCTACGTTCCGTAAGATCAGGGCTAACGAGCGTATTCCCAGAAGCAGAGAGCGAACTAGGCGAAATCGGAAATATGTTGAGCGGAATAATGATCGAAGCAGGCCAAGGTTCAGGCATGACGCTGAACTTCGACACAGTAAACGAAGATGCAGCGAAGATTCTAACAGAAGCAGCTACAGTAGCCGAACAAAAGATAAAAGACAAGTTCCCAGAACTGCCGCCAGGCATGCCATCCGGGGCAACGGCGCAAACAGAGAAGACAACAGAAAGCTTCTAAACTGGAGTGTAGAAAATGTCAACAAACTCCAATCTTTTTCTTTCTATCGGTAAACCAATAAAAGACGAATACGGTCGAATGATAGGGAAAGTTGCCTCTTTTGCATTGACCCCTAGCGGAAAATTTGACGCTGCATTTATCGAGTTCAATGACGGACAATTTTCGAAGCAGTCCTTGGACCACCTGAAATTTAATGGTTCTGAAGTGACTTACATCTCGAAGCTCAAGGCTGAAGCTAACATACTTTGTGACCAAATACCGTTAATGTGGCGAAAGGACCAAGCTCTCAAAGACCTGGCCGAGAAAAAGAAAATATCGGCAGATATCTATCAAGAGCTCCACAACAGTTTCGAGGCCGTTTCATCGCAACTGAAAAAAGATGCGCAGGTGCTGATGGATGAGCTGTCAGTTGATATAGCAAAATGTGACGAGGGGATCAAATCTCTAAGCTACGCGATTGTCAATTTAGAGCTAGAGCACGAAATTGGACAGATAAATGAGGAAAACTACAAATCAGCTTTTGCAATGATACAAGAGAACCTCAGACGCATTAACGCGGAAAAAAGCGACAACGAACAAGCCAAGAGCAAGTTGTCAAATGTGCTGCTAGGTGATTCCCAGAAACTTGAACAAAAATCCAAGACTCCATCTTCGCACACTAGTGAACAACCCGAACTCCCAGAGCCGCCAGTAGTTGTATATGTGAAAGAGATCGGAAAGGCTGGAATATAGCCAAAAAGGCGAACTGTGGACGGGAGGGCAAATAAATGAGAGGACTAGCAAACTCAAGCCCTCCCCCAATACGTGAAGTCGCCACAAAATCCATATACACCCTTAGAATTCAGCAGAACAAGCTGGAACAGGCTAGCTATCGGCTAAAGGAAAGAGACCGAATTCTTTTCGAAAATTGCATGGGCGCACTGAAAAAGAATAACAAAGACCGCGCAGCAATGTGCGCAAATGAAATCGCCGAAGTCCGAAAGCTCATCAAATTTCTCTATAGCGTACAGTTGGCAATAGAACGGGTTATTCTAAGACTTGAGACTATCAAAGAACTAAGCGAAATTGTTGTCGACTTAAAACCTGCTCTGAAGCTTCTCCAGAACGTCTCACAAGAACTGTTCCAAGTCTTGCCCGATGTTTCCACAGAACTAAACACCGTTAACGAAACGATACACGATACACTTTATGCCACTAAAATCACCACAGACGAATCAATCATACCAGTTGGCAGAAAGACAGAAGCTGGCGAAGAAATCCTGAAAGAAGTCACCAGCTTCATCGAACAAAAACTAACAGAGACTCTTCCTGAACCCCCAGTATCAATGCAATCTGAGAAGACAGGTCCAGTAAAACAACTTGTCGCCTTGACAGCCAGTTGTTCACAAGCAATCGGAAGCAGAAGCATCGAAGAGACCGGAATGGACTCTTCAAAAACCCTATTTTCTTACAAAAAATCGGAGATAAAAGAAATCTCGTTAAAAGTTGAGAAGCCATCACTTGAAGATGTGCTCCTCGAATACGTCAGAAAGAGCAATGGCGAAATAGATTTAAGCAATTGTTCAAATGAGTTAAAAACTTCAAACGAAGAAATCGAAAGAGCCCTTGAAAGCTTAGGAAACAAGGGCAAGATTAAGATTGAATTAAAATCACCCGAATGAATGGTGCAAAAAAACAATGAGTGCTTCACAAGAACTTGAGAAAGCTGCAACTGCTTATGCTTTGGATGCAGTAAAGCTGGATAAGCAAGGCGCCAAAGGCAGAGCTATAACGTTGTATCAGAAAGCAATTGAGAGTCTGCTACAGCTGGTTCAACTTTATCCAGAGTATGGTTTGAACAAGGTCTATGTTCAGAGAGCAATAGCCTACCAAGAACGGATTAAGGTATTGCAAGGCTCCGTTTCTGCCCGTGAAATGCAGATGGAATCAAACAATGGTGGAGAAGATGGCGAAACGACGACTGGAGGTGGAAAACCAGCTACGGAGCTTGTTGTAACTGAGAAGCCGCAAGTAAACTGGGAAGAAGTTGTAGGTTTGGATACGGCAAAGAAAGCAGTCAAAGAGGCCATAGTGTATCCTGTACAGAGACCTGACCTTTTCCCACTGGGATGGCCAAGAGGCATTTTGCTGTTCGGCCCTCCAGGCTGCGGAAAGACCCTGTTGGCTGCTGCAGTTGCCACAGAAATCGATGCAAACTTCTACTCAATCGATGCCGCCTCAATCATGTCTAAATGGCTGGGCGAAGCCGAGCAGA
>CAYSOZ010000123.1:0-3680 GCA_964432815.1 uncultured Candidatus Bathyarchaeia archaeon | reverse complement strand
AGCTTTATCTTACCCCGCCTCAAGCTTCATCGTACCTCGATTTTATCATCGTCCGAAACTATAGGACAGCGCACCAACTTATTTGGGTTTTCGCACAAAATTGCACTGCTTCTATTGTATGGTCTATCCTAACTGTACTGGATGTTGTGACAAAAGGGGATTTTGCGGGGGCAACGTCGTCATCTGACTGGGGGTTCAAACCGCTCTACAGAAGGCCCAAGTAAACAAGCAGACCAGTAGCCACTAAGAAGTAAATCGTGATGGTCGTGACATCGCTAATCATAGTGGCAAATGGTCCAGAGGCTATGGCAGGGTCTATATTCAACTTCATAAAGATGAAAGGAAAACCAGTAGAAATCAGAACCGCTGCCACAATACTCAGGAACATCGAAAACCCAACGATTAAACCCAAAACGGGGTCCTGCCAACCTACAAGAGCCGCAATTGAGAGTAGCCCTCCACAAATAGACGCTAGAGCACAAGCAACACCAAACTCTCTAAGAAAATACGCCTTGACAGCAAGCTTAGGGTCAACTGCCAGACTTCGAACAACCAGAGTCTCCGACTGAGTTCCCACAGCATCGCTCAAGTAAGCCAATACCGGCGCAAACGCAGCAAGAGCAAGCAAGGTACTTAGAACGAGTTCGAAATTACTTATGATTGAGGCGGTCACTATTCCGCCTAGTACCCCAATTACTAGCCAAGGAGTTCTTCTCTTTATCATTGTTAAGGTTGAAACTGTGGTCGCCCCATATTCTTTTCCGACTTTGTGAAATATGCCGCCAAACTTGAAGATGTCTTCACTGACTTCTTCATTGAAGACTCTTAGAATAACATCGTAGGGTACAATGCCCAGAAGGTGATTTTGTTTGTCAACAACTGGAACAGCTTTTATTCCATGAGAGAGAGCAAGATAGACAATTCTTTCCTGATGAGTTAATAGATGTACGGAAACCAGTTTCCTTGTCATCAAATCTTTGATGTTGGCTTCCTTTGCCGAGCTGTGAATATCCCTAATTGAAGCTACCCCGCCCAAGACCTCGTTTTCATCAACAACGTAAACGTAATCTATTGTTTCAAAATCCTTAGCTTTCTCAGTCAGCATGTTCTCTATTTTGCTAATTGTATCGCCAATTTTTGCCCTTGGAAAAGCAGTTATCATTATACTTCCAGCAGTTCCAGATGGATACTTCTTGTCTGCCATTTGATGGATTCACTTTATGAAAGACTAATACGTGTCGCTCCGAAATAACACTTAACTTTTTTCCAAAATGTCTCCTTCACAGGAAGTTTTTGGCAGTTAGAAAAAAAGAAGGGGAGGCAATGAAGAAATTAGTGGAGATTTGAGGGGTGTGAGGAGATTTCCTCTTAGTCCATTTCTATAGGAAATCGTCCATCTCTATTTGCGTATAAGTAAGAGCATGAGACTCACAACTTCTTTGACATGCTTCAATAAAAGAGTCCAAATTTTAGAGAGCAAACAAATCTGAACGCGATCATTTGTTGCTATTCTGATCCTGTTGCCCCTTTTGGGTGTTTTTCCATCCATTTAAACGCAACCGCCTCGGCTTTTGACGCGGTCGCATACTCCGGCGATATTTTGGTGCCTTCATCGCCATTTTTCATTTCTGGAAACAGGAGCACGATATAGTGCTGCCCGAACTGTTTCTTTGAGACAACGAGATTTTGCCCAGTAGTGGCATTCACGTATCCTCTCTCGTTGTCTATTCTCTTCCACCCTTTGATCACTCTCATCAAATGATTCCTCACACTTTTTGCTCAAGCTGCAGAAGTCTTATCCTGCTCTTGAATATATTTAGTCCAGTTTTGGTGTAGTTATTGAATCGCAAAAGAAACGTGAAGCAAATATGCTTACATTTTTTTTGGCGCTAAATATCATCGTATAAATGCTCGGGGACTGCGTATTTTGAGCATGATTTTTCTGTGTAAGGATGTAGAAGTATTTTTGGGCTAGTTCTCTAACCGTTTTTTCATCCTCTGCATACTTCAGGTGCAAAAGCTCGTGAATCAATGCTGCTCTTGCTCTGTTTCCAGCGTACAGTAACAGAGCCTTCCTTCCGAATTTTCGTTTGAATAATTGACAAAACCTCGATGTTTTCGGATAAATTTGAATTCTTCCTCGCACAGGGTCACAGTGTCCAGCAAGTCCCTTCCCATTTTTGTTCCGTAAAGGAAGAACCTTCACATAGACTGCCTTGACTGTTTTCTTTTCTATCTGTTCCTTTTTTAGCATCCACTTCAGGAACTTCTGGAATGAGATTCTCCTTAGGGCTTTGAAAACGAAAGATGAGTAGTTCCGGTAGAACCTAATTTGGTTCTGAGAGAAAACAGGAAGTGCCTCATGGTCAAAACTTATGCTCATTTTATTAGTTATAGATGGAGTTTGTGACATTAGCATCTACGGGTCATCGGCAGCCTTTTTGATCCTTATTTGTTTTCTGTTATGAAAACCATGTTTTTGCTGTTTTTAGATTGTGGACGTTCAGCTGCGCCAAGTCTCGAATCTGGACGGTTTGTTAAGCGGTGGCTCGCAGGACACTGAATTCCCGCGGCCTTACCGTCTCGGGAAACCCAAACAACATGACCCATCCTGCTGCATTCTGGGCATACCACGTGGTCACCCAAGTGAACTATGCTTTTGTTTCCCCCTTCTTCTTGTTATCTACGTAAAGCTTCTTTCCAGCTTTCTTTCTATACGTACAAGTGGTTCGCACAGATGATTTACATCGTCTACAGTTTTTTACCAAACCAACTCTCATCATACACATACCAATTACCTCTTATCATTTCAATTTGAAAAGAATCAGTTATTCGATGGCTGAGCCCAGAGGATAAAAGAAACTCTTCATATAAGAGAACGGTGCCGAGCTTATAAACGCATACGTGTGAAGAACATGAAATCAAGGACTAATTACCCTGCAATCTTCCATAGAGGGCGTTAACGAGCGCCAAATCATCTAAAATTTGGCATCGGGATAAACGGATAAGTCAAAACAAATAACCGAATGTCTACTTTTTGTTGGATGAGCCTATGATTATTCCGGCGGCTAGAGCAAAAGTCGCGATGGCAAAAGTTTCATGATGAAGATCTGTAAACTGAAACCAGATTCCTAGGTTTTGGTACTGGTCATACAATACTAGAAAACCTAAGACCCAGAAGAAGAGCACTTCGAGAAGAAACACAATCTTAGAGTACAGATTCATCCCTGCCGACAACCCCCTCTTGTGCATCTTTGAACTTGAAAAACGTTTTCATTGTTCAGAAGAAAATTACACGAGACTCGAATAGTCTGATAAAGCGCGTGCTAGTGAGTCATCTTTTGTGTTTTCTGAGAACTAGTAAAACTATGGTTGCGATTACTGCTATTCCGAAAACCCTTCCGTCAAAGACAACCTCTGATGGAAAGATCAATGGCGCATTGTCTGTGGGGTTAGGCGATGCAGTCGGCGAATCGGAAGGTGAAGGATTGGATGAGTTAGGCGTCGGAGTGAGTGAATCAGTTGGTTCGGGTGTTGCTGTCGAAGGGACAAGATTTGTTGGAGATGGCGTTTCTAGATTTTCAAAGTATAGCTGGAGGGCATGGGCAGAGCCGTAGAGGCTGCCATCTCCGTAAACAACGATTCTCTTTTCTATGAGGGCTGCTTTCACTCCTGACTCA
>CAYSOZ010000122.1:0-3783 GCA_964432815.1 uncultured Candidatus Bathyarchaeia archaeon | reverse complement strand
AGCAAAGAGTGCTCCGAGCGCTACGCTGGAATAACGGGTAAAATTGCTAAATACTTTGAATTGACTACAGACTGTAACCCAACGGTCACGACTTCATCGGGCACGTTGTGGTTCGACATCGTGGGCAGAAGCATCGTGAAAAAGAAAGCTTTAGCTTGCGTTAACGGCGCCTTCTCTCAACGATTTGCCCAAACCATAAGGGCATGCGGCAAAGAAGCCGACGTCATAGAGGTGGAATGGGGGAAAGCTGTCAAGCCAGATATGATAGCCGCAAAACTCGAGTCCGGAGAATATGACACACTAGTCATATGCCACAATGAATCGTCTACTGGCGTGCGAAACCCAATTCATGAAATTGGAAAACTACTACGAAAAGATTATCCTGATGTCATATTTGCAGTCGACAGCGTCTCGGCCATGGCAGGGGACAAAACATTGCCCGAAGAAATCGGCTGCGACATCATTTTTGCCTCGACACAGAAATGCTTCGCGCTGCCACCTGGACTCGCCGTTGGTTTAGTCTACAATAGGGCTCTAGAGAGAGCAAGGGAGGTCTCCAATCGCGGCTGCTACACTGACCTCGTCGAAATCTTTGAGTTTGAAAAAAAACATCAGACACCATTCACACCCTGCATTCCGTTGTTGTACGCTTTGGACAAACGCATGGATTTGCTGCTTGAAGAAACCTACGACGCTGTTTATCTTAGGCATAAGTCTATGGCAGAGTACACTCAAAATTGGGCAAAGAAACACTTCAAAATGTTCTCTGAACCTGGCTACGAGTCAATCACGGTGAGCTGTGTTGAGAACACATCGGGTAAAAGTGTGAAAGACTTAAACATGAAACTTGGAGAACGGGGCTACACCATTTCAAACGGTTACGGTAAACTGGCGGAGAAAACCTTCCGCATTGGCCACATGGGCGAATGGGATCTTGCAGGCATTAAAGAATTGCTGGCCAACATCGATGAAATCTGGGAACTTGATAACACAACCTAGGAAATATCCAATTAGTCAAGAAATTATCGAAATAGTGAAAGGAAACGAGGGTTGAACAGAACTTGGTCGACATTAAGCCCTTTAGAGCTATACGATACACAAAAAAAGCTGGCGACCCTCGAAACCTGATAACTCTGCCTTATGACAAAATCGACTCTGTCATGCAGAAGAACTACTACAGCAAATCACCTTACAACTACTGCCGTTTAATCTTGCCAATGGAAGAGAATAAGTACGAAATGGCTCGCCAGCGAATACAGCAATGGACAAATGAAGGCGTTTTGGATGAGGATTCTCAGCCAGCAGTGTT
Source organism: uncultured Candidatus Bathyarchaeia archaeon (assembly GCA_964432815.1). Taxonomy (GTDB): domain Archaea; phylum Thermoproteota; class Bathyarchaeia; order Bathyarchaeales; family Bathycorpusculaceae; genus A05DMB-2. Next base: position 2,474 of record CAYSOZ010000122.1, on the reverse strand, counting down.
CGTCTCAAAGCAGGAATTCAAGCTATCAGGAAGAACCCGCGTTCGTACAGGATTAATCGCTGCCGTGCGATTGTATTCCTACAACGAGAACATCGTTTTCCCTCATGAAGTGACATACTCGGAACCGAAAGCCGATAGACTAAACATGCTAAGAACAGTCAAAAAAGACCTTGAACCAGTCTTCTTGATATACTCAGATCCTGAAAACGCAACAACTGATTTCTTCGCCGAAACTGCTAAGACGAAACCCGCACTTGAGATTATTGACGAATTTGGAGTAAAGCAAACTTTGTGGAAAATTACTGACCTGCAGAAGATCGAGTTTCTGAAAAAGGAGATGCTGGATAAGAAGCTAGTAATCACGGATGGCCATCATAGATACGAAAGTGCGATTGCCTACCGCGACGAAAGGCGTCGGCAATGCGAATGGACGCAAGAGTCAGCCTTCAATTTCCACATGTGCTACATGGTTCCAGTTCAAGACGAAGGCTTGGTCACTTTACCCACGCACCGACTCTTGAAGCAATTCACACTTTCCCAAGAAGCTCTGCAGAAGCTGAGACAATTTTTCAATGTTGCAAAAATCACTCCGACGGTCGAAGCCACAGAGAGCTACCTCAATGACCATATTGAAGAACACGCTGTCTGTGTCTATGATGGATTGAAAGCCTACGGCTTGATCTTGAAGGATGAGAAAAAAATCGCTGATGTCATTGACGCTGGCTGTCCGAAAGAAGTATGCTTATTGGAGGTAGTAGTATTAAGGGACCTAATTTTCAAGCATGTGATAAAAACTGGTGAAATGAAGATGGACGAGCAGATTCTCTACACAGAGTCAACCAAAACCGCCTTTGAAAAAGTTGACAGTGGAGAAGCTGGATTAGCGTTCTTAGTAAACCCCATAGACCCTAAGGTTGTTTGGGAGATAGCTCAAAAACTCTGGAGGTTGCCTGAGAAATCAACGGATTTTTACCCGAAACCAATCTCGGGTCTAATGATGATGGACATCTCGGCTGAAGAAAACCTGTGATCTTGATTGACCTGGCTATCAGACTCGACAACATGTAAATGAAAAGTCCTGCCAAGAAAAATGGTTTGGTTTCTGTAGATAGTCACTTTACGAATTTAGTGGCATGCCGCTTGAATCTTTTCTTGCATGTCACGCTGCAAAAATGGTAAGTTTCACCCTCATAGGTGATTTTGAATTTAGCCGTGTTTTCATCAAGAACCATGCCGCAGACTGGATCTCTAAACATACTGGTTGGTCTTTACCTCATGGATGATTATGTTTTCCGCCTATTATGGTTAGTGGTGAAGCAGGTGAAAAAATACTTCTGAGATTAAAGATGAGGACGTCCTTGGCAGATTCAGTAATCTTATTACCCAAATTGTCCAACGGTACTATTGTCACTTAGTCTACCCAGACAAAACTGTGAAAAAGTTAGTAATCGACCCGGTGGTTCAAAAAAAGCCAACCACAGGCGAGTCTGAATCTGTCTGATATCTAATTTCCTCAATGGTTGTTTTCGTCAATGCCTTGATGTTGTTGAAGTCGCTGAGTTCCCCATAGCTTACGAGAGTCATAGCTGTACCATCGCCTCCCATGCGGGCGGTTCGGCCGACCCTGTGGAAGTAGACTAGAGGGTCTGCTGGTACATCATAATTGATTATGTGAGTAATGCCCTGTATATCTAATCCGCGAGCTGCAACGTCGGTGGCAACAAGAAGAGCTAACCTTCCATTCCGGAAAGAGTTAATGACGTGGTCTCTCTGCGACTGAGTGAATCCAGCGTGCAACGCTTGAGCATTGTATCCTTTTGCGTACAGTCTGTCGGCTATCTTGCTTGTTTCATGACGTGTCCTACAGAAAATTATTGCTCTCCCTACTCGATCTTCCTTCAGCAAATTGCAGAGGGTTTCGAATTTGCTGTGCGGGTTAACAACGGTGTAGAACTGTTTCATCTGTGTCAGTCCGATTTCATCTTTGCTAACCAGGATTTTAACGGGGTTTCGCATGTAACGGTCGCAGACGCCCATAACGGTCTTGTCGATTGTTGCGCTGAAGAGGCTTGTCTGCCGGTTAGATGGCACCTTCGAAAGAATGTAGCTTATATCTTCTATGAATCCCATGTCCAGCATACGGTCTGCTTCGTCTAGAACCACGACTTTCACGTTTGACAGGTTTAGCACATGTCTTTCCAGGAGGTCGATTACCCGTCCTGGCGTGCCGACGACTATTTGGACGCCATTCTGAAGTTCGTGTATCTGTCTCTCGATTGAGGCTCCGCCATAAACTGGCAGAACTCTGAGCTTAGCATACTTTGCGAATAGGCTCATGTTCTGAGCGTCTTGAACAGCAAGTTCGCGTGTTGGAACAAGGATTAGACCTTGAACCTTTCTGATTTGCGAGTCTAGGCGTTCCACCATCGGAACTCCGAACGCGGCTGTCTTGCCTGTTCCTGTTTGTGCTTGCC
>CAYSOZ010000121.1:0-3844 GCA_964432815.1 uncultured Candidatus Bathyarchaeia archaeon | reverse complement strand
CGCATAAGTCCTTTGGAAGCCCGCATGTTGGACAAACTTCAGCCATGAATCTCAAACGTACATGGGTATTGGCGGTATATAAAAGTTTCAAGCCGTTGGGTGTTATTGTAAATTGGGTCTTTTCTGCTGCTGAGTGTTGCCGTGTGTACTTTTCTAGTACTCTGGTGAAATAGCTTGCATTGTTGTGTGGTTTTTGTCTATACCCCCTTATTTATAGTCTCAACGTTTGTGGAGGAGGGATATGTTGCGGCGGTGTGCGTTTCTTGGGAGTGTTGGAGTGTTCAAGTAGCACGTGTGAAGGATTGTAGCGGCTCACTAGACAGTTGTAGTGCAGTTTCGCCGGAAAATGGGGAAGAAGATTTGAGAACCCGCAGGCTTATAGATATGCTAATTTGCTGACAAATTTGCAATCGCATCTTTCTTCTATTCCGAAAAAATGAGATTCGATTACAGATCAATGATTCGTTTCTCTGAGGGAGGGAAAACGTATCGTGAACGTGGTTCCTTTGCCTTGAACGCTTTCGAAGGTTACTGTGCCGTTCAATGCTTCAGTCAGGCGTTTGACGACTGCTAAGCCGAAGCCTTGTCCTTTGGATTTTGTGGTGAACAAAGGCGTAAACAACTTGTCCTTAACCTCTTCAGGAATGCCTACACCCGTATCTTCAACCGTTAAGACAACTGTCTCTTCTTCTCGGAAAGCGTTTATCTTCAGCTTGCCTCCCTGTGGCATAGCCTGAACTGCATTACTTACAAGGTTACGCATTATGCGTTTGATGTAGTCAGGGTCAGCCATGACTATTCGGGCTTCGCTTTCCACTCTTACTTCATACCGAACATTATCGGGCGGCACATTTTTCTGCAGCATTTCCTCAACAAGTATCTTCAAATCCGTTTGTTTAATGCGGGGATTCAACGGTTTAGCGAAGTCCTGAAGATCTGTTACGATCTTGCTAATATATTCTGAATTCTCTGCAATCGCATCTAAGCTTTCCTCCATACTTCTTTTCTTTTCGCTATCCGAAATTGAAGACAATTCGGCCTTGGCTAAGAAGAGATCACCAACTATTGCTTGCAATGGATTTCGGATATCGTGACCAACCATGCCTGCTGTTATCCCTATAGCTGCCATCCGCTCTGCATCTCTGAGCTTTTCGGTCCGTTCTTTTACAAGTGTCTCCAGATTCTGCGTGTATTTTTCTACCTTTTCCTCAAGTTCCTTGCGTTCAGTTATGTCGCGGAAAATAAGCACTACACCATTAATCTTGCCGTCTTTGCCTCTAATTGGTGCTCCGCTGTCATCGATCGGAATTTCCTTTCCATCCCTTCGCAGCAAGATTGTGTGATTGCCCAAACCGACAATAAGCCCCTTCGCCAAAACCTTGTCTACTGGGTTCTCGACCTCTTGGCGGGTTTTCCCGTTAATTATGTTGAAAATTTCTTGCAATGTTCTTCTTGAGGCCTCTTTAAGAGTCCAGCCTGTCAACGCCTCCGAAACGGCATTCATGAAAGTGATTTTGCCGTTCACGTCGGTGGAAATAACTGCGTCACCAATGCTTGCAAGAGTTGTGGACCAGCGCTGTTCACTTTCAAACAACGCTATTCCTGCTTTCTCCAAATCCGTCGTATATTCTTTCAGTTCTTCTTCCATATGTTCAGTCAAGTTGGTTACGACTATGAACGTGGTTTTGGTCCTGTCTATTCTCATTGAGTTTACAGACATCTGGGTTGGCACAAGCGATTGGTCGCTTGCTATGAATGTAATTCCTTTTGTTGCTGCCTTTTTTTCGGTTTTGCCTTTTGCCATGAGTTTCTTGAAGGCTGCCTTGTGGGTTGGGGAAAGTAGCTTTTCGATGTTCATGCCCACAATTTTCTCTAGGGGGCATTTTACTATTTTTGCGAAGCCGCGATTGCAGTACGTTATGTTGTTGTCGTCTGAGAGCATGACGGCGCCTTCCCGCATTTCTTCGATAAGAAGTCGGTAGGGTTTTTCCGCACCGCTTAATGTGTAAACTTGTTCACCTTTTGGCGTGGAAACGACCACGCCGTCAACTTCGCCGCGTCTGATTGCATCTAAAGTCTCTTGAGCTTCTTGGAGACGGGAGCGTAGCTCTTGAATTTCTATTGTTGAATCTTGAGGACTTTTTTTCGGCATTCGGATGCGACTCTTTACTTTTTCTTTTTGGGAATCAAATCTAATCCGACGAGAATCCGCTCTTTGTCTGACATGTCCCCGATGAACTTTCTCAAAGGCAATGGCAACTTCTTGATAAGCGTAGGAGCAGCAATTATTTCCTCCTTCTTGGCGAATTCAGGCTGCTGATAAATATCAATGACTTCAAGCTCGTAGCGACCTTGAAGGTTTTCTTCGCAGATCTTCCTTATGTTCTCGATGGCTTTAATGGATTTAGGAGTCATGCCTGTAACGTAGAGGCGCAGAACATACTTTTCATTACCAGTCACTAGCAATGATTTTTCGAATTCCTCTTTAGAGCTTTTTTCCTTTGTTTCCTTCAAAGATTCCTCTCCATTGCGCGTTTAACCCGTTGTCTTTGGACGTATGTCTAGTCCAACAAGCACGCGTTCGGTGTTTGATAGGTCACCAATTATCTTTTTTAAGGGCTCGGGAAGCCTTCGCACAAGCGTTGGGATTGCTAAGATTTGGTCGCCCGTAGCTAGCTGAGGGTTCTTAAGCAAGTCGATGACCTCTATCGTGTACTTGCCCTTGAGGTGTTCCTCGCAGATTTTCTTTAGGTTTGCGAATGCTTTCAAGGAGTTAGGTGTCTGCCCAGCAACGTAAAGTCGCAGCTCCCAAGTATCCGAGGCTTTTTGTAGCTTCTGGTTTTCTTTTGGAGTTTGATTTTTCTCGCTCATAACATCCCTCATCCTTAAAATGACTTGGAAATCACTTTTTGTCTTCTTTGCGCATGCGACCCATTTCTTTTCGACCTTCAGCTACTGCTTTTTCGTGCAATCTATCCTGAGTAAGGAGTTGTTTAATTTCTTCCTCTTTAGCTGCAAATTCCGCCTGTAAAGCAGCAACCTGCGCCTCCATCAGCTTACGCTTTCGTTCAAGATCACGTTGAAGTCTCCCAGTTTCTTCACTCCTTTGCACTTCCGCTGCTTTGTCCTTTGTTTCTTGAGCAAGCCTTGCAGTACCAGTAAGTACGCCCGAGGGTCCAGTGTACACGTCAATGATGTCTACGCCTTTGCTTGTTATAAGGAATTCGCGAATTTGATTGGAGTGAGCCATGCCTCTAGACTTGAGGATGTAGATGCCACGGTTGCGTTCTCCGCCCAATTCAATGTCCCTGAGCAGTATCCATGTGTCCATTATCGATGAGACTTCAGACTCGGTGCGTTCTAAACTTTCTAAGTGCGTAAGATTAGTGAACATAGTGGTAATCTGCTTGGTTTTCAAATAATCAATCAAGCGTGTCAACATGGACTTAACGTCGGACTCTTCGCCCGCCGTAATAAGATTGGTGATAGGATCAACTACCACAGTTGTTGGTTTGAAGTCGTCAATAAGTTTTTGCATCTGCACCAGATGCGTCTCTAAACCGTAGAAAGTGGAACGTACCGCATGGATTTTTAGCCGTCCATTTTTAACGAGTGTTTCAAGGTTGATGCCTATGGACTTCATGTTTCGTATTATCTGGTTTGGCGACTCTTCAAACGCAAAGTAAAGGCACCGCTCACCTCTTTGACAGGTGACATTAGCGAAGTGGGCAGAGATGCTGGTTTTCCCCGTTCCAGCCGTTCCCGAAACCAGTATGGTGCTGCCGCAGTAGAAGCCTTTGCCTTCAAGCATGGTGTCAAACCTTGGGATGCCACTTGAGACACG
>CAYSOZ010000120.1:0-3981 GCA_964432815.1 uncultured Candidatus Bathyarchaeia archaeon | reverse complement strand
GTTTGCTCCTTGTTCGATGTATCTTGCCGCAGTTGAAGCTATTTCTGTCCAATGTTTCTGCATTATGTTCTCACTATAGAGGCTGAAAAGGATCTGTGTGTCAACTTGAGCAATACTAGCAAGTTCTGGCACTACTCCATATAGATCGCTCGCCGATAGCGCCGAGCGTACGGCTCCAGTTCGATAGTCAACCCTGCTTGCGATTGTTCCTCCTGTGCTCATTATCACGACTTTCGGCAATGTTTCTTTTTGGGGTGGAAGAGAAGGTGATATGAAGGTTGGTTTGCTGCCTTTCCCCGTTCTCTCGATTTTCATCTCGGGCGTCAATCGCACGCCGATGTTGTATCCGTTTTTTAATTTTATGACTATATGTTCGTCGTCGGCCGTCTCCGATCGAGGGATAAGAATACCTTCGTATGTCTTCCCCCTACCCGTTACCCTTATAATATCTCCTATTTCGCTCGCTGCTGCCTTTAGGGCTTCCAGAGCTTTGCCTTTGTATCCGAAATTTGCTGCTTGGCTCATAGCTTTAGTTCTCCAATTTCTTTGACATATAGACCCCGTCTCTCTCGTACCCGAAATGCCTGTAATACTGCTTTGTGCCTAACGCACTTATAACTAAAATCTTTTTCAAATCATAATCCTCCCTTGACGCGCGTTCTGCTTCAGTGAGAAGGGTTGACCCGTAACCTCTATGTTGCCAGGCGCCCTGAGAGTGCTTGCCTACCTCCACAAGTGGTCCGTAAACGTGTAGTTCTCGCACGACGGCTGATGGAGAGACTGTGATTTCTGGCCTGCTGGCTTTTGAAGATGGGACCCGCAGGCGTAGGTAACCAATCAGAGTGTTGTTTTCGGGAACTTCGGCTGAGATGAAGATTTCCTCACCTTCAGAAGCTTCATAATGACTGGAGAGAATTTTCACATCGGCCGAGGACGGAGCGATTCCGCCGGTTCTAGTTCTATGTCCCACTTCTCGGCATCGAATGCATTGGCAGTTTTCACCCTGTTTTGCAAGTTTCTGTTGCACAATTTGTCGGAGGTTGCTCTTTTTTACTCCTGCGACAATTAACCGCGCAGGTATGTCTCTCTGTACTCGCATTACGCGCATCCAAGGCGGAATGGTTTTCTTGACTTCTGCGATGAGTTGTGCTGCTTCCTCTGTTGAATAAGGGGTAAACTTGCCTTTTTCATACCATTCGTGTGCCCTTGTTCCCTTAATTACTAAGCAAGGGTAGATTTTTGTCATGTCCGGTTTGAAGACTGGATCTGTGAATATTTGTTTGAAGGCCATCAAATCTTTTGACGGGTTGGACCCGGGCATTCCGGGCATCATGTGATAGACTATTTTCAGTCCTGCATCCTTGGCTATGCGTGTTGCTTCTATGACATCGGCGACTTTGTGGGACCGCCCGACCAAGTTGTATATTTCGTCGTCTGGATTCTGGACCCCCAGTTCTATTCTGGTCACGCCCATATTCAGCATAGCATCAATGTGCGGTTGTTTAGCCCAGTCTGGTCGGGTCTCAACGGTGATGCCGACGTTGCGCATGTTGCTTGTTTCAGCCTTTTCTTTTGCTTCTTCTATGTCCTTGCTATCCTCGCCGGTGATCGCGTCCAAGCAACGTTTGATGAACCACGTTTGGTATTCAGTTGGTGTGGCTGGGAATGTGCCGCCCATGACGATGAGCTCGATCTTGTCTACTCGGTGGCCGATTGCGGTAAGCTGGTTTATTCGACTCCTTACTTGCAGGTATGGATCATAATTGTTTTGGCTTCCACGCATGGCGGCTGGTTCACTGCCTGTATAACTTTGAGGAAAGCCCTGTGATGGTCCTCCTGGGCAGTATGCGCACGGTTCATCTTGAGGACATGGCTGCGGCTTGGTCATGACAGCGATTACGGTGACTCCTGAGATTGTGCGAGTGTTTTTTCTGCGGAGAAGCTTCCAGAGATGGCTCTTTTCTTCTGGTCTCAATGCTGCGAGTATTTCGGCGTTTGAAGGCAGTTGGTCAAGACGACTCTGAGCTGACACTCTATTTTTTATTCGGTTTACGTCGTCGTGACTGGGTGAATCTAGAAGCATGAGTGCGTTGATTATCTCTCTCGTAGCTTTTTCAGAGTTCACGATCTAGTTACCGCATAAAAGTCTAATGAAGTAGTAAATAAACTGCTTTGACATCTAAAGAATGAATCTTTCCAAAAACCGAGCTGTCTGTGAGCTCTTACATCCAGTTTTGCCCAGGTTTCCTTTGCAGGATTACGCGTTTCTCGTAGTTTCTTCTGCTTCTGGACTTTGGACTGGGCTTAGTTTTTTCCTGCGCAACGATTTTCGGAGTCTGTCCCCTGACTTTTCCTGCTTTGGAAAGTGAACCGTGAGTTGGCATTCAATTTCACCTTGTTCCCATAAATCATTACTGAAACTCTTAAACCTTTAGGACTATATTCTTGATTTTGAGAGTTGTTGTTTTCTTGAACTTGACCGCGGTAAAATCCGCAAGCGAAATTTTGCCGCTTGCTGCGGGGATGTCAAGGTGTGTTTGTGGGGAAAGCAATGCTTCTTCTCAGTCAGTATTTAGAATTAATAGAATTTATTAGCCATTTTCCTGAGTCGTATTTCTTAGGTGATGACAATGGCTAGAACTGTTCTTGAAGAAGTCGCAATTCTCGAAGAAGCAACAATCCAGAGACAAACGAGGGCACCCAAAAAGTACTTTGCCGAATTCTTAGGGACAATGGTGCTTGTGTTACTGGGTTGCGGAAGTGCCGTTTTGGCTGGCTCTGCAATCGGCTATGTTGGAATATCCTTCGCTTTCGGCCTTGCAGTAACTGGAATGGCCTACACAATAGGCGGAATCTCCGGATGTCACATTAACCCTGCCATCTCCTTGGCCATGTTCGTCTCGGGAAAACTCAGCGTCAAAGATACGGTTGGATATATTGCCTCTCAATGCTTTGGGGCCATAGCTGGTGCGGGAGTCCTCCTCGCGATTGCTCTTGGACAACCTGGCTATTCATTAGCGACTGGCTTAGGGCAAAATGGTTACGATTTAGCGTCACCTGCAAATTTCTCTATTACATCAGCTTTCATAGCCGAAGTGGTCTTGACTCTCATATTTGTCCTCGTGGTTTTTGGTTCAACAAGCGACAAGGCTCCAAAAGGATTTGCAGGGTTATCCATAGGGCTAAGCTTAGTCTTGATACACTTGGTTGGTATCCCGATAACTGGAACATCTGTAAACCCTGCAAGAAGTTTAGGACCCGCGTTAATCCTGGGAGGCACAGCGTTAAGTCAGGTCTGGTTGTTTATGCTTGCTCCTATAGTAGGCGGATTGCTTGCAGCTGGCGTATGGCGACTTATCAAATAAATGTTTCAGCTTCTTGTTTGTCCACTGCCTAGGATGCAAAACTTTGTGGTGGTCAGGTGCTGAACGCTCATAGGACCCCTGGCATGGATCTTTTGCGTACTTATCCCGATTTCCGCTCCCAAGCCAAACTGGTTCCCATCTGTGAAACGTGTTGAGGCGTTCCAATAAACAACTGCTGAGTCGACTTCTTTCATGAAACGTTTTGCTTTTTCGAAGCTTGAGGTTACGATGGTCTCTGAGTGATGTGACCCGTATTTGTTGATGTGCGCAACTGCCGCGTCAAGATCCTTAACCACTTTTATTGCTATGATTAAGTCCAAGTATTCGGTGTACCAGTCTTTGTTGCGTGCAGGTTTCACGTCGGACACAATATCGATTGTCTCGGCGTCTCCCCTGACTTCAACTCCCTCAGACCTGAGTGCCGCGACCGCTGTGGGCAGAAACTCTTCGGCTACTTCTTTGTGTACCAAGAGTTTTTCTGCAGCATTGCAGACTCCGGGTCTTTGGCATTTTGCGTTTATAATTATGGGTAAGGCCATTTTCAAGTCTGCGTCTTCGTCAACGTAGATGTGGCAATTTCCGGTTCCCGTCTCGATGACAGGTATCCGCGCCTTGT
>CAYSOZ010000119.1:2202-3988 GCA_964432815.1 uncultured Candidatus Bathyarchaeia archaeon | reverse complement strand
AGCAGTCGTCAAGATCGTAGTTTTACATCCGGTTGACATTCTGTTCAGAAGGTACCGCATGAGTTTCTCCCTTTCTTCAGGCGAAAGGTCTTGGTCGTAATGCATTTTTCCGCGGCCTGTCGGAATGAAGTTAAAGTATGTGAATCTCTCAGCTCCAATTCTCTCGGCCAAATCCACGATTCCCGGCATCTCGTCTATATTGCTCTTAGTTGCGGTACTCGCAATGCACGCGCACAAGTTCGCCTCTACACAGTTCTCCAGCCCTTGAACCGCTTTTTCAAATGCGCCCTTTACTCCTCTAAACGCGTCGTGAGTCTCTGCGGTGGCGCCGTCGATGCTGACTTCCACATAGTTGATTTTCGCTTCTTTGAGTCTTTTCACGTTTTCCTTTGTGAGCAAAGTACCATTTGTCGCAACAGAAACATACAAACCGCGGTCAACGGCGTGTGTTGCGACCTCGAAGAAGTCGCTCCTTGAAAGAGGCTCTCCGCCTGAAAAGGCAAGAGCCGTCACTCCGCAATCCGCGAGTTGATCAACCACATTGATGGCTTCTTTCGTGTTCAGTTCCTTCTCTCCAGTCACGCCGGAATCTGAGTAGCAATGCTTGCATTTGAGGTTGCATTTATGCGTAAAATCCCAAACAACCAGAAACGGCGCATGAATTGAAAGGGGCTTCCTTATTCCATAATGAATGAAAGACATAACTATGTTGCTGATTGCCCTTCTTGCGTAGGGATCAGCCAAGAGTTTTTCCACTTTTTCTCTTTTCAGTGAAAGGCTTCGGCGAAGGAAGTCGATCCAGAACCCTATTATCTTTGAGTAAAGGCCGCTGCAGCCTTCACATTTCTTGTCGGCATTGCCTACATAATCGTCAAGGGCGGCTTCAAGCACGGTCTTGCCGCACACGTCGCATTTTTTCATCGCCAAGTCTAGCATTTTCTTTGTAGATGGAAAGCGTATTACTGCATTCCAGAACCTGTCATGACTTAGCAGACTCATCAATATTCACTACTGGCAAATCTGCTATTAAATGGAAATGCCGCCATGTTAAAGATTTCTCTCTCCGACGTCAAATGAACGTTACAGACGCAATTTCCGAAAATGTTATCTCAAAAATGAAGTAATACTGATGCCAAGGAAAAACGCATGGCCCCCGACCGCTACGCCTACATCCTCATAGCAAACGAAAAATACTGGAAGAGACTCTGCCGAAGAAGCGGTATGGAAAAGGGCGTCCACTCTTTCGTTCGGAAGAATAAAGTGGCACCCAAAGCAGCTCAAAGACTTCTATTCTACATCAAAAAACCATCAATGCGGATCCAAGGAACAGCAGAATTCCTGGAACGGTTAACAGGACGAACGGAAGACATGTGGATCAGATTTGGTTTCGAAACCTGCTTCAAGTCATCGGAAGAGTATCTCGACTTTGCTCAAGGCAGAACAGAAATGACCTTCGTTAGGTTCAGAGACTTCCATGAGTCTAATAACCCGAAGTCCACAGAAGAAATCCGAGTCATCCTGGGAAACTTGCAGGGCTTCAGGGGCAAATACGTCAACAGGAGAACCGCGGACCAGCTGACACTTTAGCAAGCTGCACGCTTGTTTTTGGAAAAGTGAAAAAGAGGGATTATTAAGGTTCACGTTGGTTTGTTTTCACACTATGGAGTGGGTCTCGGATCCGCAAGCGCCTGCGCCAAAAACTGTATCAGAAAAGCCAGTGTCACAGTCGCTCCAGCTATTTTCACATACTTGTTCTCTGCCAGGTCTTTGATTGTTTTTATTCCAA
>CAYSOZ010000119.1:0-2192 GCA_964432815.1 uncultured Candidatus Bathyarchaeia archaeon | reverse complement strand
GATGGCTTCAACTACAGCACCAGTAACCAGAACCGATCCGGTAAAGTCCTCTCCGCCATGTACCACACGATGTCCTACGCCGGACAATTCACTCAGGCTCTTAAGAAGCCCTTTTTCAGGAGAGCAGCATCTGATTTTGAGATCCCTGATATTGCAGACACAGGCTTCTCAGCAAGTTTCTTATATTCTTCTGACTCGAACTTCTTGTCCAGAATCTCGCCAGTACAAGCTGAGAAGAAATTGATGCCTTGGGCCAACAGGACGTATCTATTCTTCATCAGATCCTCAACTGTTTTGATTCCAAGGGCCATCTTCAGGCCTTTCGCGTCTGACTCGCTGACTCCGCTTAACGCGGATACAGGGGCCTTCACCAGTTCCAAGATGTTTTTTTTCTCGTAAGCTTTGTCAAAAAACTTGGCTATGAATCCAACTTCTTCTGCCATAGAGTTGTCCTCGCTTTAGAAGCGACATTTATTGTAGATAAACATTCGCGCCCTCTGCCCCAAATGTAATGGCTTACTGAAAAAAATTCAACTGAAATCAAAACGATCTCCTTGATAAAGAAAGGTTTCTCACAGTATTGAAAAACGGCTCTATCTCTAAATGGGAATTGAAAAAACTAGTGAAGCGCGCACGTCCTGTATCACGACAAAAATCCAAAACAGTCTAAATCCACAAAATAACGACAACCATCTCACTTCTCGAAGACAACAACAATTGGCTATGCAGAATGGCGTTTCTTGTGCGGACTTTGGATTCAATTAAATAGTTGAAACATTCAATATTGAAAGACAGAAACTAAATCAAGGTGAGAAACAATATTTCTGAGCAACAAAATGCGTTTGTTATTGCTTCTCGCTCTGATTTTCTCCGTTACGTTTCTTGCAGTGTTTCTGGCGATGATCTTATCGCAGTCTGCTTACTCCACACCTCCCGCTTACACTCTAGATATTGAAGGTATGGGAATCAAGGTAGGCCCGCCGCCCAACTCCACAGGCATTCCTTTAGACACCACAATAATCATCGACGCGCTGACTTCAGCGTCATTAGTCGACTTTCAGATGACACCCCAAGTTTCCATCGCCCACATTGACAGCGAGAATTCAAGTCCACTAACATACCTTAACAGTTACTATCCAACTCAGCCACTGAAACCTGCGACCTTCTACACCGTGTCAGTGATAGTCATGAACGTACCGGTGTCCTGGAGTTTCACCACAACAACCGAGGTCTTCAGCCCGGGAATCAGCTTCTACCTAGCGACAAACGCGTTTTGGATTGCTCTCTTCGCGGCTGTTTCGGTAACCTTGATCACTGGCTACAAGCTCAGACTGAGAAACAAGGCGAAAATCAAACACGCAGTACACCAATACTCGGCAACGCACGTGTTCCTACATTCGTTTTTAGAGCGAGTCTCGTCGCTACTGGGATGAGCGAGCGCCGGAGAAGAACAACAACAAAAGAATTTTCTGCAAAACCTAACCTGTTGTTCTATCACACACTCTTCCCAGGTATTCTCGGAACAGGCACGTTCGCTTAATTACCCTGTATCACCTTATCTGTTTTTCAACTAAAGAGAATATATCTTTTAACCAGAAACATTACAGGGTAACAAGCCTCTATTCTTCTATGGCCATCAAAACGACCGGTATAGGTTAAATCTAAGATCTGAATATTCACTATCGAGCGTGAAGAAAAATTGTTTCGTGTAAGGGTTAACAAGATTGAGTCAACACGGGATATGGACGGCAATCTCGGAAAGAGAATAGAGCTTATTGAAGAACGAGAGGTCTCGCCTTACGTCGTTAGACCTCAAACGGATGAAGCAAAAATGGCACAGGATCTCATGCAAGCTTTGCAGCAACAAATGCCATTCCTGCAGCAGCGAACGCAATTTTCGATACCCAAAATACTCCTGTTTCTGACAGAACCAGAATACGATAATTTAGGCATAGAATTCGATGTCAACCAAATCTATGAAGTAGCCTTGGAGAATCAATCAGTCAGATTCAGGAAAGTTTCTTAGTAGCAAGCGTTGAACTTTCGTTTTTTCCTCTTTCATCGTGTTCACCTATACGTCTGGGAGCTTCCAGCCCTCTTTTCTTCTTCTGCGAATGAATTCCTGCACGTCCGGAAGAGTTAGCGCATATTCAATATGCTCACAGGTTCTTGCCTTGTCGAGGTCGCACCAG
>CAYSOZ010000118.1:1656-4028 GCA_964432815.1 uncultured Candidatus Bathyarchaeia archaeon | reverse complement strand
AAGGTCCATAGAGGGGCTCGTGCGCAGGTCAGCACTTGCCTCCAGAATTTAGCACTCGCTGATGCTATTTCTTGTTCACGCTTGAGAGGCGAGACGTGATTATTTTTCCCAATGTCGGCGCGCGTTATTTACAGGTATGTGGTTGTCCTCAAGCAACAACAAACGAGACCTTTTTCAAGATATTCACAGGCGTACCCCGAGAAAGAGCTGGCTGGGAAAGAATCTATCCTCTGAGCACGCGCCTGTGGTAGTCAGATGACAGTCACAAAGCCTTAACTTGCAAGTTTTCGATGTCAATCATATGGGAGGTGTTTTCAAGAATGAAAGCTTCAAAGAACGAATTGGCTAAGGCGGTGGATACCGAAGATATGACTATGTTAGAGGCAGTCTGGGGAGACATGCATGTAGAGTACGACGTTTTCAAAAAAAGGTTCGACGTTACTCCGTTTCTGAAGGGTCTGCCGAATGATCGTGACCCAACTCCACATTGGGGTGTATTGTTGAAGGGTCAAATGCGAATAATCTATGATGGAAAAGAGGAGATCGTCAATGCAGGAGAGGCTTACTACATGCCGCCAGGACACACAGCTATAGTGGAAGCTGGTTCTGAGGGTTGGGAATTTAGCCCGAATGACAAGATGCAAGAGACTATGAAAGTCGTTATGGGCAACTTCGAGAAAAAGTAACGCGGCGCATCTGTGAACTACGAATCTTCTCGCCCACATTTCCATTGTGTAGCAACAGGAGGTGAAGATGTGATTAGTGAGGAAAGCAAAAAAGCTATCGATGCAGCAAACAAAAAGTTTTCAGAAGGATTCTTAAAAGGTGACGCTTCAACAACCGCATTATCTTACAGTGAAGACTCTGTCGTTTTTCCACCTGACGCTGACTTTGTTCAGGGAAAGAGAGCAATTGAAGAGTTTTGGAGAAGTGTGATGGAGTCAGGAGTCAAAGAGGCTAATCTAACTACTCTCGACTTGCTAGGAGATGATGATTTTATTCACGAAAGAGGCACTGGAATACTTAAGGTACATTCAAAGGATGGAAAAATTAGCGAGCAAAAAATAAAGTACGTAGTTGTCTGGAAACACGTATCAAATGAATGGAAAAACCTCTGGGACATATGGAATGGTGTTCCTTGACTTGCTTTTTTTGGCACTAAGGAGCAAAGTGAATAAAGCGCGCCCATAGAGTTGGAAAAAGCTATTAACAACAAAGACTCAGACAGAGCTAGGGACCAAGAATGAATTGGAAACAAGTGCTGCTTGTAGTTTCAGGATTTGTTCTGGGTATTCTCGCAGTGATTCTAGTCAACTCTATCACGTTTGATAGCTTTGCGATATTAATTCTTGCTGGAGTGGCGCTTGTGAGCCTGGGTCTGTTGGCTGCATTTGGCTTTGTAGCGTTATGGAACAAGCTAGAATAGAAGCGAGATAAGCGCACGTCAGTTTGATGCTGTGTCCATGCAACACTAAATTCTCATAAGAAAGATTGAAAAACCGTGTTATGAGGTGAGGTGAATGCCATATTTTCTTGTGCAGTTATCATATACTGCTGAGTCCTGGAATATTCTTGTGAAAGAACCCGAGAATCGAGTGAAAAAGGTCTCTCCAGTTGTAGAAAATCTCGGTGGAAAACTCGAAAGGGCTTTTCTAGGTTTTGGTGATTACGACGTTGTTGCTATTCTATATTTCCCAGACGATATTTCTGCAGCAGCTCTTTCCATCGCGATGATGGCTGGAGGAGGCATAAAAAACGTAAAGACAACTCCTCTGATTTCTTGGGAAGACGGTGTGGAAGCGATGAAAAAGGCGAAAAAGGCAGCGTATAAACCGCCAGAAGAAAACCCTATGTTAGTGAGAAGATAGACACCCTGTTGACTACACCCGGACTCACGCGCAATTCAACACGACCGATAATGCAAGTGACCTCTACTTTTTCTTTGACTCACTCTCTTCTACTCTATACTTCACAATTCTTTTCACTAAATCAAACGGAATAGGCTTATTCAACGGGAACTGGACCGACCCCTTTGCCTGTTTGAAGGGCATTAACTCTTCTTTGAAAGCTTCGATCCCTGAAGGCGTCGGGTAGAAACCGATGTGACTTTTAAAGGCTGCGAAATGTACCAAGTTGCCATTTAGCCTGAATGTAGGGATCCCGTAAGCCATCGCCTCTACAGCTCCAGGCGCTGCCTCCCCAATCACCCGTCTGAGCGCCTCTAATATGTCTCTGACGTCTTTCGGGAAACTAGCGATGTACTCATCGATGGTCTTGTATTGGGGTCTTGAAGTTGACATTCTATTCACACATCTCCTTTCATTCTCTATACTTTTTGTCATCCACAATCGTATTCCAAACTTCAACTGGAC
>CAYSOZ010000118.1:0-1556 GCA_964432815.1 uncultured Candidatus Bathyarchaeia archaeon | reverse complement strand
TTTCTGGAAATATGGCTTATATGCTCTCCAACAATTTTGCTAGTTTAAGGGGAGGAGAAGTGACCCAGAAAACCACAGATGAGATTCGAACACTTCTGAACAAAGCTAAACTAGATTTTGAGTCAGTAGAGAACGAAGCATTGAACGCTTATCTCCCACGAATATTCCACAGCTGCCCATTTTCAGAAGACATATGTACAATGAAGCAGTGCATGGACTGCCCAGTCTTTAAAAACTCGGCAAAAAGATAGAAGATTCACAGTGCTGGTTAGCGTCCCATGTGCTTTAATCTTTATCGCGCTCCTACATGTTGTTGCTTCTAGGTTGAGAAACGGCTCTGTTCTTCGCCAAGCATTCGTACCGCGTTTAAAGCTGACAGAGCGGAGGTTTCCATGCTTGAGACCGCCGACTCTATGGCATTGATATACATTAGTCGTTCGTCAATGCGGGTCGGAGGCAACCTGGGAAGGCGTCTGAACACGGGGTAGGCAGCTATCCAGCAATGCTCTAAAACCCGAACTCCTCCGTCTTTGAAGAGACCATTGAACGCGTTGTGATTCAGGGGTTCTGGCGAAGAAATAGTGACCAATGACTGGCCATCGCTTGCTTTGTGGATGCTGTACTGAGTTATTGGACCCGAGTCTTTTGTTGTCAAAACTATGGCTGGAGGGTCTGCCGAGTTTTCCAGACCGAAATAGTCCGGGTCGAAAACGCCCCGCATGACACTCTTATAGACCGCCTGATAAGTCTGAGGCAACCAATCTTGCACGGATAAACCGTCGAATCTTATGGCCGCAAGTTCGAGAGGAGTGGCGATGATCACCCCGTCGAAAACCGCCACGTCTTCTCCAGCGTAGACCCTATAGGTGCCGTTGGACGTCTTCTCTATCACGTCAACCTTCTGACCCAGCTTAACCGTTGCCTTCGCCGCCTCGGCAAGACATGCCGGCAAAGCGCTGTTGCCCTCAGCCAGACTGTATGTTGCTCCCGAGTAGACTCCTATCAAGGACGAGATACCTGCGAATCCTCCCAAGTCCGCGTTCTGCGAGTATATAGCCCTCGTGATCGGACTCACAATTTCGTCGATGAAGACCTGGCTTATGCCTCTATCGATTAGAGCCTCGGAAAAGGGCTTTTTGTACCATTCATCTAGGCGTGTAAACTCGAAAATTTCACCCATTTCAGCCGGACTTTCATGTTGTTCTCTGTACAACCTGGCAACTTGCCCTTTCACTTTCTTGAGAAGGAGAAAACTCCGCGTTAAACTCAGCCCATACCTTGCCAGAAGCCTCAGGGTGGTGGAAAACGACTGCTTGTTTGACCTGAAAACGAATTCTGAACCGTTCCACACCGCGAAATCCTTGCGATCTTCAACGGGAACAAAATTCAGTCCCTCAGCTTCCAGGATCCCTAGAAGCGTCTTGTTGAAGCCGTTGAAGAAGGCGGCACCCAGCTCCAGAGTCGCTCCAGTTGCATTAGATGTCAGGATTCTGCCGCCTGCTCTGTCCCGAGCATCGTAGATAGTCACGTTTAAGCCTGGAAGGTATTTGCGTGCA
>CAYSOZ010000117.1:0-4117 GCA_964432815.1 uncultured Candidatus Bathyarchaeia archaeon | reverse complement strand
TAACGTGTTCAGAAGGCCCTCTGTGACGGCGACGCGACTACCGCTAAGCGGAGAACCATACGCAAACGCGTTCGGAAGCGGAATCTGCGCAAGCATCAACTTTGGCATTGGTATTTCACTTTTCAAGCTAAGATTCCTGACAGTTTGGTGCAATTGCGGATTCTCATCTTCTCTCAATTCGCGCACCTTGTAGAGAGCACCGACAATATAGGGCGCCGCTAGCCACTGAACGATGTTAATAACCACAACCAGAACACCCAATGTTATTAAGTCAAACACGCCTGCTAGACTCATAACAACAGCGAAAACAAGTGTGGACAGCCCAAAGATTACCGCCAAAGTCCCGGCCATAGACAAACGAAGTTTCCAAAGACTCACGTGAATTCACTATTCTTCCAGTTAGCAAGGCAACTTATATTCGTTACGTGAAGAACCATCAAATATCCTCGAGCTAACTTGCCACGTAATAAGCATGAAAGTCGAGGCGCTTAATAACAACCTGGTAATTATTTGTTGTTGCGTGCGGAGAACTCAGCGCTTGACCGAAAAAAACGACTGGCGGCATCTTTATACGCTTCTTCAATTGGCCGAAATGGGTGCTCATAAGCGTACGGCCAAAATCTCAACAGAGTATCTGGCCGAACGAATCGGAATATCTCAACAGACAGCATCACGGTACTTGATTGAACTCGAGCACATGGGTTGGATTCATAGAAATATCACTCCTGAAGGGAGCCTAATCAGAATTGCCCAGACAGGAGTTGCTCAGCTTCAAAGGCTATACTCGAATCTGCGGATATTGATGGAAGCAGCATATCCTCCTTCTGTAACGCTTGAGGGAACAGTTTTCACAGGATTAGGTGAAGGAGCCTACTATATCGCAAAAGAATATTACATGAAACAGTTTATCGAAAAACTAGGCTTTGACCCTTTCCCAGGCACCCTTAACCTCAAGCTCACCACCGAGTACGACCTAAAGACAAAGGCTGAGTTGGAATCTTATCCTGCGGTTGAGATCCAAGGATTCAAGAACGAGGATCGTACCTTTGGTTTGGTCAAGTGCTATCCAGCGAAAATTGATAACAAAATAAAGGGCGCCTTGGTCTTAGCCCTGCGAAGTCATTACGATGCCTCAGTTTTAGAGATAATTGCCCCCGTATGCCTCAGAAAGCAACTTAATTTGAAAGACGGCAACAAGGTCAAGGTTGAAGTCTTCACTCTACCCTGACTTTATGGAAATGCCGAATAAGAATATTGGAACGAGTACCTATTTTCTGGTTTACGTCTAGTCGCCAATGCGTAGCCGATTATTAGACCGGCGACTAGGCCGCCTAAATGGGCAAAGACGTTCACTCCTTCCCCTGAGCTTATGAAGAGAAGGAAGAAACCGTATATCAATGCTCCAATTATTGACTGGTTTATGCTGCGTCTAGCGTAAACCGCGACAGCGCCGAACATGGCAAAAATAGCTCCTGAAGCACCAACTGAAACGGAAAAAGGCAGAAGGAACAATGAGGCTAGATTGCCAGCCAATCCCCCGAGAAGATAGACGGCTAGGTATTCTGGCAAAGAAAACATTTCTTCTGCTCTCAACCCGAAGACTAGTAGGAAAAGCATGTTCCCTGCCAGATGCGCAATGCTGGCATGGACAAACATCGATGTTATGAGCCTGTAGTACTGACCGTCGAGGATAAGAGCGGTAATCTGGCCATATTGCAGAAGCATGCTGTCGCTAGTGCTCACAAAATCTCCCCCCGCGATTGAGGTGTAGACGTAGAATGCAATATTTAGAGCAATGAGAATGTAAGTTATCTTGGATTTCTCGCTGTTACCCATCTGAATCATCCATCGAAGTTGGCCATAATTCTCTGTCGTATCTTTGATGAACTGTCTAGAGCATCGTCTTCAAATTTCCCGATCCTTACCACTCTTATACTCAAGTTGTTTTCATCCACGTATTTTCGTACATGCCGCTCCATTTCTGTCTGATCATGTCCCAAAGCTATCACGTCTGGTTTAATCTTAGCTATTACATCCTGAATGTCGAAGTCTTCAAAGCCAAGAACAGCTTTATCAACAACTTTAAGGGATTCCACCAAAGCGCGTCTTTGGTTCTCAGACATTACGGGTTTCCTGCCCTTGGTTTTCTCCACGGTACTGTCTCTAGCAATTATTACCAAAAGTTCGGCGTTCTTTCCACCTGTTTTTTTGGCTTCCTCCAAGAATTTCGCATGCCCCAAGTGGAGCAGATCAAAGACGCCCGAAGCCAGCACTATTTTTCTATCTTTGTGTTCTTTGGCCATTCAAATCTCACCGCTCCTATCAGTCTCAAGGCGTCTAAGAGCCCCTCGCAGTAGGCTATTGAAGTTAGACTCGTTTCAAACTTTTTCTGATCCTTATAATACTTTGCGTCTTCAAAATATGCCTTGGTGTAACTGATCAGTTTTTCCACACATTCGACATCCACAGTTAGGGGTGCTTGGACCCGGGTTAGGCTATTTAGAACCTTCTCTGCAGATGAAATGTATTTGGATGACAAAGCTTGGGCGCTCATTTAACAGAACTCCGTAGTGTAGCGGGCGCTCCTGCAAACGCCTTGAGCGCTTCCACCTCAGTGAAATGGAGCTCGCCGGGAAAAATTAGACTCTGAGGAGGCTCTCCAAAATCATAGTCCATGATTTGCCGTATTGAGTCGGCCTTGAGAACTGGTGCGTCGCTCCCTACACGTGCAACTCCAACAACCAACGATTCTCCTTTAACAATCCCCGATTTGTTCTTACGTTCTACGTCTATGAGCACACTCAACGCTTCATTGATGCGGAGAAAACGTCCTTCGTCAGCCTTGATGTCCAACAGGCAGAGTGTGTGAAGCCCCAGAGATTTGTTCTGGCCAATAACCTTGTAGGGGGTTTCTGACGAATTCTCTGGAAAAGGGATGGTGACGGTTTTTCCAAACTTGTAGTTCTGTAAACCAGACAAGCCCATAATGGCAGAAATGATGCTTGAACCATGAATTATTCGGGTCTTTATTCCACGTTTTTGAGCTTCCAATCGAAGCGCAATATGCGTTGTGGCGATAAATGGATCTCCTGGTACTAGGAAAACCGTTTTGCCATTTTCTGCAGCATTTAGAACAGGCGCCCCGTTTTCCTCTTCAAGATTGCATCTCGAGAGGACACGAATATGTTTTCCTGTAATATCCTCAAAGTTCTTGATCGAGAAGTTCGGCATCAGGTTAGTGTAGAGCTCTGCGAAGACCTCTTCGGCAGTTTTTGCTTCCTCAAGGCCTCTGAGACTTATCCCTCTCTCATCGTACAATCCTAAGCCGACGAAAACAAGCTCTTTCAACAGTCTCATTCCTCTCAAGTTAATTCTTAATATTCCAACTTAAACCGTTCGTTCGTCAGGAGACATCTTGTCACGCCAACACTCGATCCTAAACTCATTTGGAAACGAGCCCCGCATATCTCCGAGAAGAACAACAACACGCATTTTTCCGAAAAAACGCCACCGTTTTTCTTTCACACACACAAAACCCTAACATCTTCGGAAAAGGCAAACGCGCCAAGAACAAACTCTGCACTCAACGTGGAATATTCCGTGTTCTAATGTCTGAACAGATTGTTCCAACGCTTAGGATTAAATCAACTTCCGCCATTACCAACCTATTAGCGGTTAAGAGGGCTGCGGAAGCATGAAAACGAGAAACCTTATTTTTAGTTTAGGAGCAATTTCCGCGACTGCTGCAACCATAACAGCAGTTTACGGTTTGACAGCAATATCCCCTCCAAGATTCGATCCGATAGCAGCTTTTGCAGCCCTATTAGTCGCCATCTCCGGAATTATATGGTTCAAAAAAACCTCTGGAAAACATTAGTTCCATGATTTCGGCATCAAGCAATGCCTTCGGAGGGTGCCTACGGCTATTCGGTCTCAAGGAAGAAAATAGGATTTGAAGAAAGGAGACGGACCTCACTGCTTCTTTCTTCTCAGCATATTTTCGATTATCGGCTTTAGCTTTGCGTTTTCCGCTTTGATCTTTTCCTTGCCGATCGCATGCATGTCAGAATCTATCTCTTTGATTACCTCGGCATAGCGAATGCCTTCAGCCGCAGAA
>CAYSOZ010000116.1:0-4182 GCA_964432815.1 uncultured Candidatus Bathyarchaeia archaeon | reverse complement strand
TCCAAAGTACTGGAGTCCAATCAGTATACCTCTCAACGTGTCAACGATGTAAGTCAGCGGGTTGATTCTGTTAAGTACGTCGAGATAGACGTTCAGATTCGAAAGTGGATATAGCGCTCCAGACAGGAAGAAGAGAGGAAAAATAACAAAGGTGGTTATGAGCTGGAATCCTTCAGGAGACGTCATGTAACTACCGATTGTAAGGCCAACCGCAGTCAAACCCGCAGTGGCAACTGTGATAACTAACAAAGTAAGAATGACCGATGCAACAGTGTATTGAATATTGATTATCGCGCCGAACACAAGAATTATGGCAGCTTCCACGAGCGAAAACGTCACTCCACCCAATACCTTGCCCAGGAATATAGACGACCTGCTCAACGGCGTTACGAGTATCGCCTTAAGCAAATCCATTCTTCTATCCCAAACAAGGTAAGCTCCGTAAAAGATTGATGAAAAAAGAAAAGTCTGCATTAATATGCCGGCGAAAATGTACTGTTGATAATTCTCGACGCCAGGAATTACCACAGAAGATCCCAGACCGCCGCCGAAAGCCAGCAGCCACAAAATAGGGTTCGCCACAGCGGACACGATTCTGGGTTTCTCACGGAAAAAAGTGAGCATTTCTCTTTGCCAGATCGCGTAAACGCCAGCGAGGTTCATGCTTTCTCCACACTCTCCTGAACTATCTTGTCGAACCATGAGCTTTCGCCTTCGTTCTCTTCCATGGTTCTGCCTGTCCAACGCAGGAAAACGTCATTCAAAGTCGTGTTTCTAACCTCTACCGACTCAATCTTTCCCGCGATTTTCAGCAACTGTTGAAGGTTTTCCCCAACGTCTTCGATCGTGATCTTGGTTTCCAGACCTTCCTGCTTGACGTCTTTCACACAATCTAGTTTTCGCAGTTCCTCTGTGGGTAGAGGCCTGGTCGCTCTAATAGTAACAACATCGCCTCCCAAGGCTTTCTTGAGAGCTTTCGGTGAGTCCAACACGACAATCTTGCCTCGGTCGATTATTCCAATGCGATTGGCAAGAGCATCTGCTTCCTCCATGTAATGAGTGGTGAGAAGCACCGTCATTCTCAACTCTTTCACTAGACGAACTATATAGTTCCACATTCTTTCCCTGCCTCGAGGGTCCAATCCAAGAGTGGGCTCGTCGAGAAAAAGCACTTTAGGCTTGTGAATGAGACTTCTCGCGATTTCCAGTCTCCTCCTCATTCCGCCAGAATAATGCTTTACCAGATCATCCTTTCGATCAGCGAGTTCAACAAGTTCAAGCGCCTCCGTGATTCCTTTGCTGATCTGCTCTTTAGGAATGCCATACATCATGGCGTATAATTTGATGTTTTCGTATCCCGTCAGAAGTTCGTCGCTACTGGGTTCTTGAAAGAGTATTCCAATTGATTCCCTGACCTTATCGGGCTGCTTCAGTATATCAAAACCGTTGACTTTCGCAGTTCCAGAAGTGGGTTCCAGCAAGGTAGCAAGAATTTTAATTATTGTTGTCTTTCCTGCACCGTTTGGTCCCAAGAGACCGAAAATTTCGCCTTCGTTTATGCTGATGCTGAGGTTGTCAACTGCCACTACCTTACCAAAGTTCTTAGTCAAGCCAAAGGTCTCGACAACTGACATGCCAATGAAAAGAAAAATGCGCCATTTAAAAACATATGTACACGATTTAAGGAGTAATCTTCCGACTAGGGATAAATTGATGCCATATTAACCGTTCCAATCCATGTCTTTGAACTTTTGTCAGAAATGCCGAAGTTGATGAGTGGTTTTTTGTTGCACTTGACGTGTACCCAATGTAAGCTCCACGAACTCTCTAAGCGTCGAATTTGCAAACTCCCACCGTGGACTTCCATACCTCAGCCCCGAACATGTCGTATCTGCATAGACAAAAAGTTTCAACGTCCCGTGTTTGTATGCAGCGTGATCCGCATCCCCAAACTTCGGTTCAGACAAGACTCTGAAGGGCCACTGCCTACAAGCACTCGGTTTCATTTTCTGTAGTCCACACAAACATGAATCAGCGAATCTGTAGACAAATGGGCATGATCCATCGCTGCTTCTTTTGATGTAGAGCCTGTCCAAACCTGCAGCGGTCTTTTCCGCGCCAAAGTATTTGGTGATTCGAAGCCATTCGGGAAAAGCTAAGACAACACTGTACAGTTTGCAGCAGTCGCCGCAAGTGTTGCATTTCCAGTCTGCGATGTACTGCCAAGGAACGAAATTCATCTTCGATTGCACTTCAAATTAGAGATTGGTACTTCCTAAAAAGTCTGTCATAAGAGTAAAACGATAACCGGTTCGTTTCTCTCAGTTGCTGTTTGTATGATGAATCTAGGAAGTCGACACACACGTTATCTTTGAGAGTGCCTTGAAACTCTACGATTGATTCCTCTGTATAAGAGCTTTTACAGCTGAGGCAAGAGTTTCACAAGCGCCCTTTCTATCTTCCAGTGAATTATCAATCTCAAGGGTCTCAACTTCCTTCTCGAGCTCTCGCACTTCATTGATGACAGTCTCTTTCTTCTTCTCATATTTGTCGTGAAGTTTTTCCTGTTCAATCTCAAAGCTTCGTAGGACTGATTCAAGACTGCTTTTGGCAGAATCAATTTTCTGAGTTATTTCCGCGATTTTTTGTGCCTTAGCCCTCTTCGAGAATGGACTGAAAATGCTAGTTTTCAACTGGTTATTTCGGTCAAGCTCTTCTTCTAGCTCATGCAGATTGCGGGTCGAATCCTGGATTTGGCTGTTCTTTTCGGACGATAGCTTATGCGTTGCAGCGGCATATTCAGTATCGATCTGTAGAAGAGAGTGGTTCTTCTCAGCGAGTTTTTTTACCGCAATTTCACGGGCAGATTCGTCTATCCGCTTCTGAGCGAGTCGAAGCTCTATGTTTGCGATTATCTTCTCGCGTTCATCAATGAACATGTTGTCAACTTTCATTCCAGGATTTGCCTCAAATTCGTGTAGGACACTTTTGAGGTTGATGAGCCAGTCGTCGTAATACTGGCTAAACGGAGAGAGAGCAAAGATCTGGCTTCCCAGACCTTTCAGTCTGCTGACAGTCTTCTCAACAATTGTTTCGACTGTGGGTGTCGGTTTCTCTTCAAGGACATACTTGCCGCAGGATTGATGTTTGTGTTCTTTCCGTTTCGCTTTGTCATGACGAGTCTTCATTCCTCCTCGACTCGTGCCTCGGCGTGATACCTTCTGAGGTCGGTAGGTCGTTTAAGGTTCCTCCTTCTCAGCGGAAGACTAATACAGTTTTTATTGTTAAAAGTTTCTGCCACCCTCAAATTCTAAAGCTGAGTTTGAGACTATTGTCTGCATGCAACAAGCTTGCACAACATATCATAAGCACTTTTCTTGCCTAAATCGAATGCTTTCAGATTCTGATCTATGGTTTTCTTCGGCACAGCTTCCGAAATGCTCTCCCTAATGTAGCTCTCTTCAACGGGAAAGGCTTCAAGTGCTGACAAACATCCGAGAAAGACTGTGTTCTCAGTGTTTGTATTTCCGCTTTCTCTAGCCAAGGCTAACGCGTCAATTACCGCAATGTTTTGCGTCCATTTCTTCAACTGCGAAACAACGTCTTCAACGATGACGTATTTTGTTCCTTTTGTCATGACTAATCTTGAAGTTTCTATCGGAGGATGCATGATTCTCTTGTTCATCAGAACTATTCCATCCTTCTTCAAATACTCCAGATAACGTAGAGCTTCTATTGCCTCCAGTGCAAGAAGTATGTCCGCTCCACCGTACGGAATAAGCGGCGAAAACACCTCATCTCCAATTCTCAAGTGGACGGATACAGCACCACTTCTCTGGCTCAGGCCATACATTTCTCCGGTGACTATTTTTCTACCTTTCCTTGCGCAAGCGTCACCTATTACACTCGTTAAGAGCACGAGTCCTTGTCCGCCGACGCCGCATATGAAGATGTTCAAGCTCACGGTTGCACCTCCACGCGCTTTATGGACTGAATTGGACACAGCTTGGAACAGACAGAGCATCCATCGCAGATGTCGGATGAAATTCGCGGTTGCTGATCCTCGTCAACCTCGTAAGCAGGGCAATAGAAATTTCTCAAACAGATGTAAGGTCTCTTACAAATCATCTTGTCAACATAGAACGGAACAATCTTTTCGCCTCTCTTTCTCTTGTTCCTATC
>CAYSOZ010000115.1:0-4186 GCA_964432815.1 uncultured Candidatus Bathyarchaeia archaeon | reverse complement strand
TATAATGCTTAACAAAATTAAGGCGGTAAATGCTTTCATGCTTCATCCAATACTACGGTGACTTTGCAGCCTTAAAGCGATTTTCGTCAAGAAACCTTGACTAAATCTGGAAAATGCTTTGTCAAATTTTCCTGACTAATCCTCGTTTGGCAAGTGGCTTGTTGTGCAAAAACCGATTTCTTAGGTGCGAGCAGTTTCGATGGTGTCTCACCAAAGACTCGCGGGTTCCGCTGTGGGCTGGTGTGTTGGACGTAACCCGCCTTTTGTTGACTGTGGCATTCGGCTAATCGGGCTACCCGCGCCTTTCAGGTAGATTCATCATCAGCGACTGTTTGCCCTTTCCACTTGCAGGACGGCCGTTTCACCGATTCCACAAGGCATAAGTCAGCACATTAGTATGCCTCATTTTCACGCGCCTAGTGGACGTTTCGTTTCTGCTCCGTAGCCAAGGCTCTCGCCTTATCCCAAAAGGGATTGCAATTCTACACGTGGGCGGAGTTTCCTCAGACCCTTCAATTCTTGAGGGTCCGAAAGCCACACACCAACTCGCCAGCCCAGTAATGAGATGCTCAGCCGCAACCAATAAGAATTTCCGTTCACCATGTACCGACCATGAACAAACTTGTCATTCTAATAACAGGTACACCATGTGTAGGCAAAACGACAGTCGCGGAACAACTTACAAAAAGACTTGAAGCAACTTACATAAACCTCACAGAATTCGCTGAGACTCAACACCTGACACTGCGGAAAGATACACAACGGAACACAACAGTAGTCGACGAAAAGATGATGCTCAGAAAGATGCGACAAACAATTGACACCGCAGACAAGGACACAATCGTGGTTGATGGGCACTTTGCTCCAGCAGTTGTTCCAAAAAAATACGTTACACGAGTTTTTGTGCTCCGTAGAAACCCGGTGGAACTTCGCAAGTTCATGGAGAAATGTGGTTTTAAGGACGCCAAACTCTGGGAGAACCTAGCCTCAGAGATCCTGGATGTCTGTTTGGTCGAAGCCTTGGAAGGACAAGAGAAAGACAGAATATGTGAACTTGATATAACCGGTAAAACAGTGGAGGAAGTCGTGGTTGAGATCTGCACTATTATTAATGAAAATAGGAAATGCCACGTGGGCTGCGTCGACTGGTTGGGTTTGTTAGAGCGAGAAGGCCTAATAGACGAGTACCTGAAAACCTGACAATTTTTCATCTAAGACTTATGGCAAGCTTGTGTTTTGTTAACAGCGTAATTTTGCGCCTATTGGCGTACGACTTAGCATGATCGCTGAACTTCTCACCTATCATGATTGGACTAGACAAACCTACATCATCCGAAGCAGTGTCCAAGCCTATAATTATGTTAACCCCTATCGTCCTATTCCAATCACGAATCCAGACACCCTGCTCAACCCGCCCCTTTTGGACGATAAGATCAAACTGCCTTGAAATTCCACTGAAACCTTCCAGAGCAGTGCTCTCTTGATTTACCTTGTAACCTTCTTTCTTGAAATACCGCGCTGCCAGATCCATCAGCTTCGGTTTCTGCCTGTCACTCTCCCCCATCACTTCACGCCACCTTTCTCCCCAAATGTTATCTAAGTGTATGTGGAAAAGTCTTTCGGAAAAGGCTTACTCAAAATGGTACAGACCAACATCATCGAGTGCACAAAATGTAAAAATCTACTTTTGATAGCTTCCAGGCAAAAATCCCGGACTTGCCCCTACTGCGGCGCACGAGTGGAAGCGAAAAGGGCAAACAAAATCGCTTCGGCTGAAGATTCATTCACTGCTTCTCGGGTCTTGCGTGAGCTAAAAGAACAGAAAAGGATCCGTCGTGAAAACCAATCAACGCGTTAAGTCAAATATCTCAGCATCTCGCATACTTTACAAAACTCTGCTGAAGCTGGCTCACCACACTCACCACACTCACGGAAGCCCTCCCTCTTCTCAATACCTCCCAAGGCTGGTCTTATGCGTTCCATCGCCTTGGCAACTGTGAATTTTGTTCCGGCATGTCTATTCTCCATCTGATTAAGCATTGAGCGAAGATCGTTTCTCAGAGCCTCAGAAGCATAAGGACATGGCGTATCCTGAAAACTAATCTTCTTGACATATGCGTACAAAGCGCTTTCTTTCTCAGGAATCTCGCAGAAAGGCTTGACTTTCTGAACCAATCGTTGATGCACCTTTTCCGTCACTGGTTTTTCCTTTACAAGCCGTGAGATATCACCTCGGAAGATGTTCATTAGTGCGGTTTGAACTTCATCGTCAAGAGTGTGCCCTGTGGCAATTTTGTCCGCCCCGACAGCGCGAGCTGCAACGTTAAGTGCTCTCCTTCTTAACACGCCACAATAAGCGCAGGAAGTTAGCTCCCATTTGGGTTTCAGTCGCGACTGAGCGATTACCTCATCAAGCGTTATGCCGTATAGTTCTTTGAAAGAGACAACATACTGCGGAATTTTCAGCTCTTCGCAGTTTTCTGTGGCAAGCTTTAGCGCTTCATCTCTGTACCCTTTTATTCCCTCGTCTACAGTCACAGCTACGAGGGAGGCTTTAGGCCTTTGTCGCTCCATTTTTGCCAATATATGTAATAAGCTTAAGCTGTCCTTTCCTCCCGACACCGCCACGGCTATTTTATCGTTGAAATTGAACATGCGATACTTTGCGATTGTAGCCCTGACTTTTGTTTCAATAGATTCCACAAAACACTTCCGACACAGACTTTCCCCCGAGTACGGTCTGAAGAAGAAAGCATCTCTGACCCTGCAGGACCCACAGCGTTTTGCGATGGCATTCACCTCAATCACTTTTCAATCGATGTTGTGATTAGCGAATTGACTAAATAAACCATACACACTAAGAGAGTGGATGTTGATGCGGCAGATGGGGACCAAACCTGTAAGGCGCGTGGACTCAAAAAAAGTATTTTATGATGATTCACGCTGGGCACTGTTACTCGAATATCGGGAAAAGGCGGAGCATGTAATGGCGGCTTTGGAGAGCGCTTGCTTACGAACGCTGGTGCACGGTAGTGTAGCCCGGGGAGATGTTACCAAGAACAGTGACGTGGACATTCATTTGCGGGATCCGATATCATCATTTCCCGTAGAAAATGCTTTGGAAAAAGCGAAAATACGATTCAACACGCGTCAACTTGTGCAAGCAACTCCGACCTATGCGGTTAAAGCGTATATTGAAATAGACCCCAAAACCAGCATTTCATTTTCCTTAACTCGTATGCGCAAAGTAGAATCTGAATTCTTCAAGTTTGGGGGTGAAGCGAGCATGGAGCAATTGAATGGAAAGGAACGTGTGGCAGGAGTAGACAAGCGTCTCATGTTGATTGAGCCTACAGAAATCGGACACATTGAAAGTAGTATCATCGGACGTGAGGAAGAAGCGGCCAGAATTCTAAGAATCTCAACCGATACTGTTCGCGACCGCGTTAGGGTCCTCTTGAAGCGGGACGAAGTGGGCAGAACCGGTGTGTTCATCAAAAGAGAACTGAGCGCCGACGAGACTTTTGAAATGGCTCTGAGGCGTTTGGCTAGTGACAACCCGGCTTTGCGTAGAAAAGTTAGAAAAACAGGTTATGAGGGATAGAAGATTAGGTCTTTCTCTTCGAGCAATTTCTGGATTTTATCAACGGCTTCGTAAACCTGCTCTTCTTTCTTGGCACCGACGCAAACGAGTTTGCCTGCGGAAAAGATAAGAAAGACAACCTGAGGATCGTCCATCCTAAAGACTGCGCCAGGGAACTGTTCTGGTTCATACATGACTCGGCTGAGTTTGTAAACGAGGCTTTCTAAATCTATTTCTCCACCCAGCTCTGCGGAGGCAACAATGTTTTGTATCTTGACAATTGGCTTTTCTGTTATTTGAATTCCCTCGCTTCTAAGTTCCTTGACTACTTTCTCCACTGCGCTCCGCGATTCCTTTTCTGACTTCGCGCCCGTGCAAACCATTTTGCCTGTTCCGAAAATCAGAGTGGCAGTCTTAGGTTTCTTCAAGCGAAAGACTAGCCCGGGGAATACGCTGGGGTTGTATTCCGTTTGAGGGAATTTTTCAACAATTTTCTGAAGATCAATCTTCTGGTTCAAAGAAACTGAAGCCACAATATTTTGAATGTGAATTATCGGTTTTCTTTTGCTCATTCAACTCACGTGTTCTGTCTATTTAAATAAT
>CAYSOZ010000114.1:0-4197 GCA_964432815.1 uncultured Candidatus Bathyarchaeia archaeon | reverse complement strand
CATAGAACGGCGGGGATACAGGTGGAATTAGAATTCCAATAAGTGACCTGAGCGCTCTTAATAATTATCTGGGTGTTTCCATACAAAATTCTTAATTATCTGGTTAGGGTAGTAGAGTGAGTCTGAGGAATTAAAATGGTAGAATTAGATTTTGGCGGCGTTAAAGAGAATGTTGTAACCCGAAGCGAGTTTACGGTCGAACATGCACGAGATATTCTGAAAGATGAAGTAGTTGTATCGCTTGGGTACGGGATTCAAGGTCGCGCCCAATCGCTGAACATGAGGGACAATGGAGTAAAAGTTATTATCGGTCAAGAGAAAACCGGTTTTAATAGACCCTATTACGACTTGGCTGTGGAAGACGGTTGGGTTCCGGGCGAAACACTTTTCTCGCTGGAAGAAGCGGCAAGACGCGGAACCATCAAGATGTTCCTGCTCACAGACGCTGGCCAAGGAGAAATGTGGCCAGCTATAAAAGCTTCCCTAAAAGACGGGGACGCCCTCTACTTTTCGCACGGTTTCTCTATTGTCTACGGACAAATGACTGGCGTAGTTCCTCCTAAAAACATCGACGTCATACTAGTGGCTCCAAAAGGCTCGGGAACATCAGTCAGGAGGAATTTCATAGCGGGATCCGGAATAAACAGCAGCTTTGCCGTACATCAAGACCATACCGGAAAAGCTCTGAATCGCGTCAAAGCAATAGGAATAGCCATAGGGTCAGGCTATCTTTTCCCGACAACTTTTGAGAAAGAAGTCTACAGCGACTTAACTGGCGAACGAGGCGTCCTAATGGGAGCACTGGCAGGGATAATGGAGGCGCAATATAACACGTTGCGCGAACGCGGACACAGCCCCAGCGAAGCCTTTAACGAAACTGTTGAAGAACTCACTCAAAGCTTAATCAGACTAGTCGACGAGAACGGAATGGACTGGATGTACTGCAACTGCAGCGAAACCGCACGCATCGGCGCACTGAGGTGGCGTAAGAGATTCCGCGACGGCACGAAACCACTGTTCGATTCACTGTATGAGCTCGTGGCTTCGGGGGAAGAGACACGTATTGTGCTTGACAGAAGCTTACAGCCAGACTACAGACAAAAACTGGCTCAGGAACTAGAGGAAATGGGCGCCTCGGAGATGTGGCGTGCAGGAGCTGCAGTCCGCAGTCTTAGGCCAGGAAAACAGAAATCCCAAGAATAGAACCCCTATTCTTCCTTTTTGCACAAACTCTGAAGGCATTTCGAAAATGCTAAATAGGTTCTCTTTGTCGATTGCTCAAGTCATTATTGAGCAACACCCATCTTCATCTGATCTGAGCTATGAGTTTTTCGACTAAGCATTTGCAAGTGCCAAAGTTCCTTTATTCAGCTAAGAAACAGTCTGCCTCTTTCGCGTTGGCTTTTTGATGGTTGGTTTACAATCAGAGACTGACTTGCGCTGCATAACCTTTTAATCTGCCAAATGTACGACCCTAAATCAAGAAGGTCATTATCCAATGGTTACATTAAACCTTGACAAGGTTTTCAATCCAAAGAGCGTTGCAATTATCGGTGCCAGCGATGTAGAAGGCTCAGTTGGGCACGCCATCGTTAAGAATTTAACTCAGCATGGTTTTGCAGGAAAGGTTTACTTCGTTAATATACGCAAGCCTGAGATTTCGGGCGTTAAAACCTACCAGAATGTGGGCCAAATTCCTGAACCTGTTGATTTAGCTATGATTGCCACTCCAGCGAAAACTGTTCCCGACGTTGTAGAGGAATGTGGAAAAGCGGGCGTGAAAGGCGTCATCATAGTTTCAGCAGGCTTTAAAGAAATAGGTTCCGAAGGCAAAGCGTTGGAGGCAAAGATCCTTGAAGTGAAGAAGAAGTATGGTATAAGAGTCATTGGACCCAATTGTATTGGTATCATTCGCCCAAGAATAAATCTGAACGCCACTTTCGTCGACAAGATACCAAAACCAGGAAACGTTGCTTTCCTCTCCCAGAGCGGCGCACTAGGCTCTGCCATTCTGGATTGGGCTATACAAGCAAACATAGGCTTCAGCAACTTCGTCTCCGTTGGTTCCATGATTGACGTAGACTTTGGCGACCTTATAGACTACTTTGGTACTGATGCTAAAACCAAGAGCATATTGATGTATGTGGAAGGCATCACCGATGCACGCAAATTTATGAGTGCCACAAGGCACTTCGCCAGGACTAAACCTATAATCGTCGTGAAAGCCGGGAAATACAGCGAAAGCGCAAAAGCAGTAGCCTCTCACACTGGTTCACTTTCAGGCGAAGATGACGTCTACGACGCCGCCTTTAAACGCGCTGGTATTGTTCGAGTAGAAGAAATCGAGGATTTGTTCAATGCTGCCGAGGTCTTAGGTACCCAACCTTTGCCAAAAGGACCCAACCTGGCAGTAATAACAAACGCAGGTGGCCCTGGAATAATGGCCACAGATGCCCTAATCGGCAAAAGAGGCAAATTGGCAAAACTCAACCAAAATACATTTGATGCGCTAGACAAGGTTTTGCCGCCATTCTGGAGTCGAGGTAACCCCATCGACGTCTTGGGGGACGCCAAGGCTGACCGTTACAAAGCCGCTGTTGAGGCCTGCCTCAACGATAATAATATCGACGGTATCCTGATAATCTTCACCCAACAAGCTGTGTCCGAACCAATAGAAATAGCAAAGACCATAGTGGAATTGGTGAAAAGCAAAACTTACCAGAACAAGACAATACTAACGAGTTTCATGGGTTACGGCGCCGTGGAAGAGGCAAATCATATTCTTAACTCGAACAACATTCCAACGTATTCTACGCCTGAACAGGCGATAAAGACCTATATGTACATGTATCAATACGAGCGAAACCTTGAGATGATCTATGAGACGCCTGAAGAGCTTCCACTAGACGCTACACCTCCCAAAAGGCCCATAATGGTGATTCTCAGAAACGCTGCTTTGGAAAACCGGGAGCTGCTGACCGAGGATGAAGCCAAGAAACTTCTGGATTACTACAATTTCCCCATTGCAACCACAAAGGTGGCCACAAACCCTGATGAAGCCGTTACATTCGCTCATCAAATAGGTTATCCAGTGGTTCTCAAGATACTGTCACCTCAAATAACCCACAAAACCGATGCAGGAGGCGTCGTTCTCAATATACACTCTGACACTGAAGTGAGAGATGCATATGATCTCATCATGCAAAATGTCAAAAACTATAACAAGACAGCCAACATAATCGGCGTCACGGTTCAACGAATGATCGAAGAAAAAGGCATCGAAATAATAATAGGCGGAAAAACTGACCCTCTCTTCGGTCCAATTATTCTCTTCGGCATGGGCGGCGTCGGCGTCGAATTATTCAAAGATTACGCAATTGGCTTACCTCCATTGAACACCACCCTTATAAGAAGAATGATGGAGGAAACCAAGGTATACCAGCTTCTCAAAGGATACAGAAACGTTCCCCCATCCAACCTGAAACTCTTAGAAGAGACTCTACTCCTGTTCTCACAATTGCTGATCGATTTCCCACAAATAAAGGAAATAGACATTAACCCACTCCTGATAAACGAGAAAGACGCGTGCATCCTTGATGCAAGAATAGCTTTTGACAGAGAAAAAGTCTTCAAGAAGTTCGAACCTCATGAACACATGGTTATAAGCCCATATCCGACAAGATACGAGACGCTTTGGAGACTCAAGAACGGACGAGAGATCCTGCTGAGACCTATCAAGCCTGAAGATGAACCAATGTGGCTAGAGATGTTCCAAAGCTTTTCAGAAGAATCCATACGCTATCGATTCTTCCAAATGCTGAAAGACACATCTCACGAGTTGCGTGTTCGCTATTGTAACATCGACTATGATCGTGAAATAGCAATCGTGGCAGAACTCAACGAGGACGGCCGCAGGAAAATCCTAGGGGTAGGCCGACTCAGCACAGAGCCTGATGGAAAAAGCGGAGAACTTGCCTTCATAATCGTCGACAAATGGCAAGGGCTGGGCCTTGGAACGAAGATAGTTGACCACGTTCTTGAAATCGCCAAGGAAAAAGGAATCGAAAGAGTCTTTGCTATAATGTTGCCGGATAACTGTAGAGCCTTAAATCTGACCAAGAAGATGGGCTTTCAGCAAGAGTACTTAAGTGATGGCACAATCAAAGGCACTCTAAACCTCAAAGAAGAAACCACTGG
>CAYSOZ010000113.1:0-4302 GCA_964432815.1 uncultured Candidatus Bathyarchaeia archaeon | reverse complement strand
GAATATAATGGAAAAATCGAGCAAATCAAAGATTGCGTTGGTTAACAGCCCACTTGTAGAGAAAGTCTCTCGACACCCGCTTTTTCCACCTCTTGGTTTGGCTTATATGGCAGCTGTACTGGAGAAAAATCAATTCGAAGTAAAAGTGATGGACTGCCCAGTATGCGAAATGGATCACACCAAACTCAAGCATGAACTGGCTTCTTTCAACCCTGAGATAGTTGGAATTGGATCTATGACTCCTACTATAGAATCGGCGCTGAAATCAGCACGTGTTGCCAAGGAAGCATGTCCCGACGCTACAGTAATTATGGGCGGACCTCATGCCACTTTCATGAGTAGCCAAATTCTCTCTGATGAGCCTGCGGTTGATGTCGTGGTTAGAGGCGAAGGAGAGGAAACGCTGTTGGAGATTGCGCAGAAATCGCCAAACATGCAAAACCTCAGCGAAGTAAAAAGCGTAGTTTTTAGAAAAGGCGACCAAAGTATTCAGACGCCCACGCGGCCTTTCATCCAGGATCTAGACGCTTTACCCCGTCCCGCATATCATCTCATTCCAGTGGATAAATACCGCATTCTTGGACGAAAACTGCTTCCCATCATGAGCAGCAGGGGCTGCCCATTTCAATGCTCTTTCTGTGTCGCATCTCAGATGTTTGGAGCAAGGTTCAGGGGGAGAAATCCTGAGAACGTGCTTGACGAGATCGAATGGCTGAGAGATAAATACGGGGCTGAGGGTGTAACATTTCAAGATGACACATTGACCTTTGACCGGGAAAGGATACTTGACATCTGTGACGGAATTATTGACAGAAAAATAGAGCTTCCATGGGGTTGCGGGACCAGAGCAGACGTTGTTAACAGAGAGATCTTGGCTAAAATGAGGAAGGCACACTGCAACGAAGTGTGTTTCGGTGTTGAATCGGGCTGTCAGAGAATCCGTGACGCTCTAAAGAAAAAGGTCACGACCGATCAGTGTGAAAACGCCATTAAATGGGCGAAGGAAGTTGGCATATTCGTAACCGTTTCCGTAATTCTAGGGTACCCTGGCGAGACCAGAGAGACTTTGCAGCAAACACTTGATTTCGTACGCAAGGTTGAACCAGACGACGTCTACCTGAATCACGCGACGCCTTATCCTGGAACTGAATTGCGGGCCTTGGTTGAAAGCAACGGGTGGAAAATGGTCGAGGATTGGTCCATGTACAATACCATGAACCCAATCTTTGAAGATCCTATGTTGCCTGCTTCCGAAATAGCCATGATGAGAAAGGCTTTCTACGGCAAGTTTTATTCTCCGCAGTATGTTCTCCGTCAGACTGTGAAAGGCTATCTTAAGGGAAATTTATACAGCAAGATAATGGCTCGAACCTCTGCAAATTATCTGATTTGGCAAGTCAAATCTAAATTGTAAAACTTCAACTTTGTCTGGTCAAGATTGTGGCGCCGTTCCAAGAGCGAAAAGTCGGCACTTCGTTAACGAGTAGATTTTTACGGAACCTTTATTACGATATCGAACGGTTTCTAAACCTAAAACCCGAGGAAGCAGATTATGGAAAAAGGTGTTCCTCAAACAGGCAAATCGGATATTTATGATTCAAGGTCGAACTGGCCCCCCTATACTTACAGGGATTACCCGGAAATCAACCCCAAGACTTACGAAGCTTTCATGGAATTCTTATCGACTGAGAACACATCAAAGCGTCTGATGGAGTTGCAGCCTTGGATATCCATTTGCGATTCGAGATGTGCATTCTGCTACTTTCCAACCACAGCCACCAGCAAAATCCACATAGAGCCGTATCTGGATACTTTGAAGAAAGAGTTGAAAATGTATGCTGAAACGAAATATGTCAAGACAAGTGTTTTCGATGAAATAGTCCTTGGCGGAGGAACTCCTAGTGTACTTGCAGCTAAACAGATGATTGATCTCATCGATTTCTGCAAAGCACGATTTAACATCAACGAGGAATACTTCATCAAAGTAACCGGATCGTCAAAAACATTGGCGCTCAAAAAAATCGGTGAGCTTGCCGCTTACGGTGTCTATCAGATGGATATGGGCGCACAGACTTTCGATGACAAACTCAGGAAGACAATGTGCTTACCTGATTCTGCCGAAAGTGTGGAAAAAGCCATTCGACATGCCAGGAAGCTGGGTCTTTGCGTGTGTGTTGACCTAATATACAATCTTCCCGGTCAGACAATGGAAAGCTGGATAAGCACATTGAAGAAAGCCGTGGAGCTAGATGTGGAGATCGATACTTATTCACTTCATGTAGATCCTGGCACACTACTCGAGAAAATGATCAAGACAGGTATTTCTTTGCCTCCTGGAGGCGCAGAGTACGAGAAAGAAATGTACATGACTGCCTACAAGCTCTTGACCGACGCAGGTTACAAAGCGGTGGGGCATGACCGTTTCAGCAGAGTGGAGTGGCATATGAGAGAGAACTGCTTAAACGGCTGGCCTTGGGGTGGAATATTAACCACGGGCGCAGGATGCTTCATGGGATACCTTCAAAGATTCTCCTACTCTAACCTTGAAGAAATAAACAAGTACATGGAAACCGTTAAGGCGGAAAAACTGCCTATTAGCAAGCTGTCCGAATCCAACGACGACGAGATGATGCGGCGGGAAATGAGTAGGCTTTACCTGCGGCTACCGGTGAGCAAGAAAGAGTTTATGGAGAAATTCGGAAAATTGCCGGAGCAGGTCTTTCCAAAGGAACTTCAAAAACTCAAAAACAAAGGCCTGATAGAGATCGACGACAAAGAGATTAGGATAACGAAATCTGGCGAGATTTGGAAGGGCAACATCGCGTGGGAATTTGCGCCAAAACCCTCCGCTTAAGTCTTGTGTAAATTCAAACAATCCTGCACCCTGCAGTCTAAATAGAGGTAAGAAATTTTGCAGGCCTTTTGATTCAAAGAACGTTAATCACAACAGTCTTTAAAAATAAAAAAAAGGGCGATTACGGATGCCATAGTTCTCCGCCAGCGGTAAGCCTGGAAATGATTGGGACTACTATGCCAAGGATTACCATCGGCAGCAATGCTGTGAAAAGCGTAAATCCTGGGTCTGCTTGTGCCATCCACGCGCCGAATGCAACAGTGTAGCTGAGGACGAATTGGAAGATTCCTACCGTTAACGCTGCTGTCAGACTTGAGCCTAGCTTTCGTTTAAAACTGAAGGATTTGCTGTTTAGAGCTCCTGCCATGTACCCTATTAGAATTGCTCCCACGATATAGCTTCCGATGAAACTTGGGTCAGCATATAGATTCGGCGATGATCCGAAGTTTATGATGGAGTATTGTATGTTGTATCCAGCAAAGGCCACGTAGTATAGTGTGCCCATTACGAAGCCTGCAGCGCCGCCCGCATACTTGCTCCAATTCAAGCCCAAGAATAGCGGAACTCCCAGGCAGACCATTGAGGCGAAGCCGTGTGTGAATATCACCGTTATGAACGCGTATGGCGAACCGTTAGGATTTGTCATCGTTGGAGGTGGAAACCAAGAATCCAGTGCAGGGCGAAGTACCGCTGGAAAAAGCACTATCACTATGCCGATAATCAAAGGTATTACGAGACCCCAGAGGAGAGTATTGAGGGTGAATTTTCCTGGTTCTGCCAATTTTTATCCCTTTTCTCATATTACGTTTGGGCAGGTTAATAAATTTAACCCAAGAGCCGATATAACAAGTAGATTTCAGATTGAGCATTCATCAGTTTTGGACTTTGAAGCACGCGATCAAACCGGTTCCCTTGACGTATGACATGACAGATACAGATAAATTTTCGGATAACATCAGTCATGTAACCATCCTCAAAGGTGAAACGCATCCTGGCTGGGCTAATCGCTTTTGCGATTCTGGTCTTGTCTTTAACACTAGAGCTATTTCTTGGTGATCCTTCTCCAAACTATCCAGAAAAACTTGTTTTCAAACTTCATCCAACTGTGCTAATGGGCAGATTTACCAAAGCTTTGGAGCCACACTTGAAAAGTCTGAACCCAAGAACGGCCAAACTCAAAGGGGTTGTTCTAGCTTTAACAGTAATACTCGTGTTCACCCTTCCAGTTTGTTTCGGCTTGTGGGCACTTTACACATTGATCAACATCTTCGTCTACGCCTTTTTTGCCATAATCCTACTCAAGTTCACGATATGCATAAAACTCGAAACTGACTGGGCAAAGGCTGCAGCCAAGGCCCTCCAACAAAACGACCTTGCGGAAGCGAAAAAGTACAGTCACTTCAGCAGAAGAGACAGCAGAGACTTGACTGGAACACAGGTCAGCTCCG
>CAYSOZ010000112.1:0-4309 GCA_964432815.1 uncultured Candidatus Bathyarchaeia archaeon | reverse complement strand
GGACCGTCAACTGATTTTGAACAAGTTGTTGAATCCATGCAGATTGAGCATAAGAACATCCCGAAAGCCGAAGCTGGACAAAGCATAGGCATGAAGATGGCAGAACACGTCAATGAAAGAGATGTGGTGTACAAGAAGCTTTAATCGTTTTCACTCTTTTTTTCATTTTGCCGTTTGAAGTAACAAATGAGGCTGTTTGGTTGATGCCGACTTTTGTTATCATCAAATCGTAGCTAATAGCAAGACTATTAAAGCAAACATGCTTTTGTTCTGTGTCCCAACTAGTCATGGTGTGAATCAAGTGAAAATAGGCATACTAAGCGGAGGCGGCGACGCACCAGGAATAAACGCAGTCATACGCGCAGCTGTCAGACATGCAATACAAACTTACGGCTACGAAACAATCGGCGTAAAAGACGGATGGAACGGACTCCTCCAAAGCCGCTATGTACCGTTAAACTTGAAGGTCATCTCGGGGATACTGCCGAAAGGAGGTTCGATTCTAGGCACCTCTCGCACCAACCCCTTCAAAACCAAAGACGGCCCGAAAGAGGCATTTGAAAATCTGAAAGAGAAGAACATTGACGCCGTCTTGGTCATCGGCGGCGACGATACACTTACGGTGGCAAGCAAAATGTACGACTTGGGGCTCAAATGTGTGGCCGTTCCGAAAACCATCGACAACGACTTGGCGGGAACAGACACCACCTTCGGCTTCAATACTGCAGTGGCCATAGCCACCGATGCCTTGGACAGGCTTCACACAACCGCAGAGGCTCATCATCGGATAATCGTTATCGAAGTCATGGGAAGATACACGGGATGGATTGCCCTCGAAACAGGCATAGCGGGAGGAGCAGATGTAATCCTGATCCCGGAAAAACCATTCGACACGCAGGAAGTCTGCAGATACATAAAACACAGACAGAAGAGAGGGAAAAAATTCAGTCTAATCGTCGTTGCAGAAGGATGCAAGCCAAAAGACGGCAAAGAAATCCTGCACAGCACGATTGTAGACGAGTTCGGACACCCACAACTGGGCGGAGTAGGATACTACCTGGCAAAAGAAATCGAAGAAACACTGAAAATCGAAACCCGCGTAGTAACGCTCGGCCACTTGCAAAGAGGTGGCTCCCCAACAGCGTACGACAGAGTACTTGCAACTAGATTCGGCAAGGCTGCAATAGACCTTGTCCACGAAGGAAAATTCGGACACATGGTCGCATTAAAGGGAAAAGACATTACATCTGTACCGTTGAAAGACGTCATCGGCAAACGAAAAACCGTAGACCTCGAACTCTATGATTTAGCTCAAATATTCTTCGGATAGAAGCACCAAAAAACAGCCATATTGGCCGAAGGCTACATTGCCAGAGCACGAAGATTATATAGAATCAAATCGTCTATTAAGGGTGGTAGAAGTCATGTCAAAAGCATTAGTCTTTCTTGCTCCTGGATTTGAAGAGATCGAAACTTCCACCATTGTAGATGTTCTCAGAAGAAGCGGTGTGGAAGTAACCCTTGCCGGTCTAGAGCCTGGCGCGATTGAAGGTGGCCACGGGATGAAATTTGTTCCTGACAAATCAATCGATGAGATAAACGCCAAGGATTTTGACGCCGTCATATGCCCAGGAGGCGGTCTAGGCGCTAAGAACCTCAGAAAGGATAGCAGGGTTTTGACAATAATAAGAGAAGCTTTTGAAGCTGGCAAAATTGTAGCCGCCATATGTGCGGGTCCGTCGGTCCTCTCCGACGCAGGAGTTCTAAGGAGCAGAAGTAGCACCATCTTTCCAGGGATGGAAAATGAACTGGTAAAAGGCGGAGGAAAACCTCAAACAGACTTGGTGGTAGAAGACGGAAACGTAATAACCAGCCAAGGACCTGCAACAGCTCTCTTGTTTGCCCTCAAACTAGCTGAGAGATTAGCTGGCAAGAAAGCTGCTGAAAACGTGAGAGAAAAAACGCTGACAAATATGCTCCTGAACAAAGTCTGCTGAACTCGATATTTCTATCAATACACACTCTACTTTGCGCGCATCACTTTCTTATAGCTTTTTCAACTGTTGCACGTGGTTTCTGGTTGATTTCTGAGCTCTGCGATTTTATGTATCTCTATTAGATTACTGGCATGCTTTGCAAGGGTTCTGAAAGCGGCCGTAAACAACACGATATCTTCGTCATTGATTAGTTTCATCGAAAATAAACTGTTGCCAACGTGACGGATACGATCTCTCTGTTCTTGATAGTCGATGTTGACAGGGTAAACCCCGAAGACTAGCTCAAGCTGCCTCTTTACTCTTTCATCTTGTGTGACCGCAATTATAGGCTGCGAGAGTTTGAACCTAGCGATCATTCTCGCCGTGTATCCTGACCTTGTCAAAGTGACTACCTTGTCTATGGGCATGGTCCGACATAGTCTCCGAATGGCCTTGCTGACGGCATCAGAGATGTTGACGAAACCTTCTTCTTCAACACGATTTTGGGCAGCCTTTTCAGCTTCTGCAGCTATGCGTGACATCATCGCAACAGATTCCACAGGGTACTTACCCACTGCCGTCTCGCCAGAAAGCATTGTTGCATCTGTTCCGTCTAGTATCGCGTTCGCAACGTCGCTGACCTCTGCTCTTGTAGGCATTGGCTGCTGCATCATCGACTCAAGCATTTCTGTTGCCGTTATCACAGGTTTACCTTTTTGATTGCAGGATTTTATCATCGACTTCTGGACGAGAGGGATTTTTTCGGGCTCTATTTCTACGCCCATGTCGCCTCTAGCCACCATTATGCCATCAGAGACTTCAAGAATTTCTGTAAAGTTGTTAATGCCCTCAGAGTTTTCGATTTTGGCTATTACGGCTCCTTTAAAGTCGTGCGCTTCGGACCTTAGATTGGTGATATCTTGGGCATTTCTGGTGAATGAGAGGGCAATGTAGTCAATGTCATATTTCTCTGCGAAATGTGTCATCTCTTTGTCTTTTTCTGAAAGTGTTGGCAATGCGAGATTCTTGTTCGGAACATTGACTCCTTTTCCGTCTGATACTTCACCACCAGAAATAACCTTCAGGCGTAATAATTCGTCAGTTTTTTCAACAATATGTGTTTTTACTTTGCCGTTGTCAATCAATACAGAATCTCCAATATTCACCTTTTCGCGGAAATCCCAGTTGAAACTTGTTTCCTGATCCTCAAAACCTACATCAAAGATTTCTCCTTCACGAACCGTTCTCTTTTTGGCTTTCAACCTTATTTCAGGTCCTTTAATGTCAACAATAATGGGGATTTCACCAATTTCCCTCACGCTTTCAACTATGTGCTCGTATTGCCCAATATTACCGTAAGCTGTGTTTATTCTCACTCCGCTCATTCCAGCGGCGAACATTTTCCTTATTACATCCGAAGAGAGACTTGATGGCCCAAGCGTACAAACTATCTTTGCCTTACTCAAAATCTAACCCACATAAACTCGTCATACTCATTTAGAATAAAATGGGGTTTGAATATTAGGATTATCATGCGTCCCCAGATGGAGCCGTTAAGACCGGGCATTTGGGAGATTTCGCGCGCGCGAATATTACATCAAAAACCGCGCATGCAAATATTAGGCAGCAAAGCATTTTTTCTGAATCAGGAAACAAAGGGAAAGGAAATGAATAACATCAAAATGCTTTCATTCGACATGGATGGAACGATCACAGACCTCTCGTTCGTCGAATCGGTCTGGCTTGAGGGCATTCCCCGTCTATTCGCAGAAAAAAACCGGGTTTCCATTCAAGACGCTAGGACATTTGTGAAAGGCGAATACGACAAGGTGGGCAGGGAGAGGCTTGAATGGTATGACTTGAACCATTGGTCGAGAGAGTTAAACCTAAATTTCTCTCCCAAGGAAATCTTGAATGCTTTTCAAAACAGAATAAAAACATTCCCCGAAGTGAAAGAGGCGCTTCAAGCGTTCAAAGAAAAAGGTTTCAGACTTATCATAGTGTCAAATGCTAGAAGAGAATTCCTGGACATGGAGCTTGAGAAGACAGGTATCAGCCACTTCTTTGAAAATACATTCTCTTCAACCTCAGATTTTGGAATGACCAAGAAAACAACAGACATCTACCAGAAAGT
The DNA here is from genome assembly GCA_964432815.1 of uncultured Candidatus Bathyarchaeia archaeon. Taxonomy (GTDB): domain Archaea; phylum Thermoproteota; class Bathyarchaeia; order Bathyarchaeales; family Bathycorpusculaceae; genus A05DMB-2. Next base: position 199 of record CAYSOZ010000112.1, on the reverse strand, counting down.
GTGCACCCTTTGCGGCGTTGTTCCGTCTGAGGTGGTTCATGTAGGTGACGATCCAAGTTTTGACTTTGACATCCCAAGAAAGTTGGGAATCAAGACCTTCTACCTTGACAGAACCGGCAGTCACTCGGGAGAAACGGTGGTCCACGATCTTAAAGAACTGGCAGAAAAGGTGACCTTGAAGTAAATCCTGCCCACAGTG
>CAYSOZ010000111.1:0-4374 GCA_964432815.1 uncultured Candidatus Bathyarchaeia archaeon | reverse complement strand
TAATGTCGGAGTCAAGAGACCCTGGAAGAATAAGTGAGAAATAACCTAAGAACACCTGTTTGAAAAACATCGTTGCGTTGCCCTCCGAAGAATTCAGAATCTCTACAATATTCTCAGGATGATCCCTCCAAATCTCCTACTCCCTTTTCAAATTAACTCTGGTCTATTTGCTTGAAAAATCTAGCCCGCGTTAATTATTACTTACGTCTACAGCGCCAAAAAAAATAGCACTTTGCCGTAGATGGCGAACTCGCGAACAGATCACTATGAAGTTTGCATTGAACAGTCCGCTTGAGCTAAAATGAGCAAGCAAGTATCAATAAGAGGTGGAGCAACGATGACGTGCCCTAATTAACAAGTCCACTTCAAAATATTTGGTTTATCTCTTCTTCCTGCAACTAGTTTATTTTTAGGATGTACCAATATTAAAGGCACCATCATTTCACAGTTTTCCGGAACACCAATCTTCCGGAGCACATCCGGTTTATTTTTTAAAAGATAAACAAGCCCCATATAACAGGTTCCGAGACCCAGTTCATACGCTTTCAAAAAAATGTTTTGTGCCGCAAGAACACAGTCAGGCAAATAAAAGTCTGCAAGTTGTTGACTTGTAAATTGCTGGTTCTTCTCGACACATATCAGTATAAGCACGGGGGCACCATAGCAGACTGTGTCCGCTTCTGTTCTTGAATGTCGCTCAGCGAAAGGATGATTTATTTGGGTCATTAAAGTTTTGGTTTCATCGGAAACATACTTAATGAGTGTCTTATTCTGGATAACGATGAATCTCCAAGGTTCGTTCCCTATTCCATTCGGAGCCCAAGTTCCAGCTTCTAATGTGGCTTCAACTTGTTCTTTCGAAACAGGCTCATCTGTATAAGACCTAACGCTTCTTCTGCCTTTAATACAAACATCGAGTTCCATAATCTAGTGTAATTGCGTGAAATAGTATTAAGCATTCCTTAATTAGCCGCTGGGAGCACACGCTATTTGACCTGATTTTTATTCGCCATCATTCTGTAACGTCCAAGTGTTACTGTTCAATAGTTTGAAGCCGAACTCAACTAATCGAGATAGCAGTGCGCGCGCTTGAGGCAAATACGTTTGAACGCTTGTTCTTAATAGTTCACGGTTGTGCAATCGTCTTCGTCTGAACAACACTTAAGAATCACACTGCATACAAACTGACTTCAGTCGTTGAACGAGGCGCCTGTAACATTTGGAGTATGCCATCGAGACCGTTAATCTAGTGAAGAGATATCCCACTACCTCGAGGAAAGACATCGTGGGCGGCCCCCGAGGACATGGATCACGCGGAACCGTCGGCAGCTTCAGCACAATTTTTGAAGCCATCAAGGGCTCCAGAGGTCCTTTCATAGAGGCTCTCAAAGGCATCAACCTCAAGATCAAGGAAGGAGAAATATTCGGCATCCTCGGCCCGAACGGCGCTGGAAAGACGACGCTGATCAAAATTCTCTGCACTCTCGTCATACACGACGAAGGGGAGGTCTACGTTAACGGATTCGACCCCCGAAAAGAGTCGGGCGAGGTCCTGAAAAACCTGCAGGCTGTTCTGCCAGAGAGCCGTGGGTTCAACTGGCGACTGAGCGGTCGTCAGAACCTAGAGTTTTACGCTCTACTCTACGGTCTTGGCGACGACGAAGCAAAAGAGAGAATAGACTACTTGCTCGATTTCACCGGCCTTACGGATAGAGCTGATGACGGTTATCAGCGGTACTCGACGGGGATGCAGCGCAAACTACTTCTCTGCAGAGCCCTTCTAAGGAACACACCCATCATTGTATTTGACGAGCCGACGTCTGGTCTAGACCCGACTTCCGCCGAAGAGTTTAGAAAAATGGTTATAGAAAGGCTCGTTCGGAAGGAAGGTAAAACTATTCTGTTGAGCACGCATAACCTTCAGGAGGCCCAGGAACTCTGTGACAGATTAGCAATCCTCGAGAGAGGCAACGTGATCGCGTTAGATACGCCGGATAACTTGAGACATCTCGTCATTGAGGACAGGTTTCTTCACATAAGTTTCGTTGACGCGGTTTTCGGCGCAGAGGAGAAGAAGCTTATCAAAGATCTCGAGGCGACAGAGAATGTACATAGCGTCTCCGCTGAAGTGAACAATGGCGAGAACTTCGAAGCCATTACGATGAGAGTCGAGAAAGACATTGACCTCGCCGGGATCCTGATGGCGTTGGCAAAGAGCGGTCTCAAGATTAATGCTGTTAACTGTGAGGAGCCAAGTCTTGAAGATGCTTTTAACGCCATCATTGGTAGAAACGGCAAGCATCTGCCGAATCACGGCGAGGAAGGGGACTAGGCATGAGGATTCCGTTATCTCTCAGGCAGATTTTCGCGTTCATGAAACGGGACTTTTTCAGCTGGACCACTTATCGTACAGCTGCGATAACCCAGGTTTTGGGTATTTTGATTGGCGTGTTCAGCTGGGGCATCAGCGCTGCCTACGTTCAGAGGCCCGTTCAGGAGATGTACGGGAGTGACTACATCTCTTTTCTGCTGGTCGGGGTGGCGGTGAGCAACCTGATCATGCCTCTTGTCTTAGGCGTGCAGAACCAGCTTAATCCGTGGACGCTTGAGACCATATTGATGACTGGTGTGAGTACGCCCATCTTTGTACTCGGGAACATTATGTGGACATATGTCTTTTCAGCTCTCAGCTTCATACCGTATCTAGTCATAGGCACTTCCTTCTTTCATGCGGAAATCCGTCCGAACTTGTTGGCGGTAGCTTTGGCTCTCATAATCTCAGCTGCTCTCATGATGGGGCTGGCCATGGTCTCAACCGGTTTGAGAATACTGACGAAGTCCACTGATCCCATAACCTGGGCCATAAACGTTCTCCAGAGCCTTTTTGCCGGCGTTGCTTTTCCGGTCATCTATCTCAACACCATACTCTTTCCTGGAGCTTCAACAATTTCTTGGTTTCTGCCGCAGACCTGGGTATATCACTTGTGTAGGTTGTCGATGCTGACGAATCCCTCGCTCACTGATCCATTGGTTATCATGGAGTTTGTTAAGGGCACGATCTTCGCGGCTGCATTGCTCCCCATCGGGCATAGGGTTTTCTGGTGGGGTGTGAACAGGTCGAAGCGTGAGGGTACTCTGGGCTGGTACTAGATTGCTGACCGGTTAGTCGCTGTTTCATCAACTACTATTTCAAAAAATGGAAGCAGCTCGCGAGGATTAGGATAGCGAGGTCGGGTAAGTCCTGCCATCCTAACCGACACAGCGTAGGAGATGCGGTTCCTATTATGAAGACGCTGTGTATGATGTGCGAGTTCTTTTCTGCATAATAATTTTAGGAATTCCAAATAATGTTTACAGTTTTACAAAATTCAAAGCTAATAAAGACTGTACAGGTACTTGTCAAGTGTCCAAGGGCTTTGAGCCTATACTAATAATTGCCCTGACGTCTCGAGAAATGATCTCGTAGCCTTTGTCAATTTTGTCCAGCTCCCGGCCGTTTGAGTTGAGCCACTGGAGCACCATGTGCTCTGCCCAAACATGATTTTCAGCCATGACCGTGAAGACCATTGTGTCAGTATATTTTGGACCACTGGTTTCTAATAGGAAGAGTTTGTGGTCAGACTTAACGTCGCCTTTGCTTCTTGGCGACAAATATTTCTTCTCAGTTGCGGCGATCAAACCGCGTTTTTCTTCTGCTGTGCCGTCATTTTGAAGTCGGACTTCATCCATGCTGGCCAAAGGCTCTTTTTCCCCTTTCTGAAAGTTGATTCTCCTTTTTTCACCTGTTGGTTTCTTCGTCTTTCAGTGGATCGGAATTCTCGGTGGCCAGATTGTTAGACTTTGAGAAATTGGAGCGTTTGTTTGTGATGGAATTGATGAGTTGGATGCGATTTTCCTCATGTGTAAGAACCATCACTTCTTTCAGGCGGAGATACGTATCCCCGTCGATGTACCTGTTCTTGCGCATTTCTTTCAACCGTTCCAAGTCGTCTTTTCTAGACGTTTGCAGCTTCTTTCTTTCCCTCAAAAACTCGTTTATGAGCTTCACGTTCTTTCTGTTTATGAAGTCCTCCTTTCTCCTCAAAGGTAGCATATTGTAGAACACGTTGGATAGCCCCATCTTTTTTCTCTCCTGAGCCTCTACGGTGTGTCTGAGAAGACGGTTTCGAGGCTGATGATTGTAAGCCTGGTTTTTCTCGGGTCGATTAGCATTGCTTTTGAATGCCAGTTTTTGGTGGCTTTGGATTTTCTCGGAGTTAGTGTGAACATATCGTTTTCCCTATTGTTACTCAAAATGGCATTTTGCTTTAATAGTCATGTTTCGGTATCGTAATATTCCCGATGTTCTACAAGTGTACAGAAGATCAAAAGGCC
>CAYSOZ010000110.1:0-4380 GCA_964432815.1 uncultured Candidatus Bathyarchaeia archaeon | reverse complement strand
AGGGCCCAAGCGATTGCTTTGTCGTATCCTTCTGGTAAAAATCCTCCTTCTGAAACGGCGCCAACTATAAAGATCTCCGGTTCTGTCGCATTGAGTGCTTCTTCCAGACTGGAGAACAGGGGGATGCCTCGTGGTCTTCCGTCTAATATTTCTCCAGCATCGCCTGGTGGCGTGGTTGAGTCTACAACTGCGACAATATCGTACCTGGCAGTGTAACGCACGAGTCCGTGAGCTGTCTTGCCGTTAGCTGTTTGGTACTGGCGTTCGCAATAGACAAGCGCCCTTCCCTCAAGCATGACGGTCATGCTTTCCGTCCAGTTAGAATTATCACGTAACGGTCGCCAGGGAAGGGTTCTTTTCGGTGGCGATCTACAAGTGCAACGAGACCTGCCGTTGACGCTGGGAGCACGCTTAGACCTTCCTTTTCCCGTATCAATCGGGCGTAATCCAGAAGAATCTTGTCAGTTGTGAATGCTGCCCACCCTCGTGTTTGTCTGATGGCTGAGAGAGCGTAATCTCCATCTATTGAACGCCAGTTAATCAACGGTTCGTTGACTGATGTGTTTCTTATTCGTTCAGGCTTAAGGTCGATGCACTGCGGACTGTTTTTGACGAATGCTTGAATTATTGGGTTCATGCCATAGGAGGAACCCGCTATGAAGCGCGGAATTCGAGAGGTCTTTCCACGGTTGTATAAGCTTATGAACCCTCTGTATATACCTGCCAAAGTCGAACCATTCGACACAGGTATGGCCACTACCGCAGGGGCGTCGCGGAGCTCGTCGTAAATTTCATAGGCAATTTCCCCGTACGCTTTCAACTGCAGATTAGTGTTTGCACCGCCCGGATTTGCATCATAGTATCCTTCCTTGTCAGCTTCCTGCCGTGAAAGCTTCACGGCCTCCTCATAGTCTCCGGGCACTCTAATGATCTCAGCCCCGAAGCGTGCAATCTCTTTCACCCTGTGAGCGTAATACCCTGCTGGAATGTAGATTAGGCATCGCAAGCCTGCTAGAGAGGCAGCAAGTGCTACTGCCGCTCCGTAGTTGCCACATGAAGCGACGGTTACGTCGTCATAACCTCTTCGCAAAGCGTCCAAAGCTTGTGCAAAAGCTATTCGGTCTTTCTGTGTGCCAGTTGGGTTTCCCCCCTCAAATTTCAAGTATACCTGCCTGAGGCCGATCTCTCTTTCTATGTTCTTAGCTCTGGTAAGGTTTGTATCACCTACCTCTGAGTCAAGAAGTATCTCAAAACTTTCTAAACGCTTCTCGAGCGGTACTGTATGATCAGCAGCAATCTTGCTGAGATAACTTAATTCAGGTGTGATAACCGGGATTTGAGCCGTCGCACCATCCAAAAGTGACAGAGACCCGTTGCCGTTGATTAACCCGCTAAGAGGCTTTTCCAGACTATGACTGTCTTTCTCGCCCACTGCCATCAATGATTCCTTGTTCTCACCAGTGTAATACCAGCTGGATTATTAATTTTCCGTTTTCCAAATTCTTTTGGATCATGAGCCCTCTCGTCTTCTATGTTCCTGCTTTTCTCAGTGGGGCAGCTGTACCAGTTCCAAACTTCATGCGCACTCCTTGCTGAATATCCAGACATCTCAAGCATGGATTTGAAGGCCCTTTCTGTTTTTTGTCCCACTTTCGTCCAGTCTCTTGGCAACCTTTCGGGTTATTGCAAATAAATGTTCTGGATTTACAATCTGATTAGTACATGTGAACAACACAAATACACTTCATTTCGAGATTTGCCTTTTGGACATCATTTCATGAAATTTGAGGAAATTCGCAAAACTGGCGCAGACGGACCGTAATAAAGTGGACCGAAGATTTTCTTTTAGTATTAGTTTCAGTATGCCTTGTTACTTGTTATCGATCTTCAGGCTTTTCCCATAGCTGTAGCTTCTCTTTCTTGAAGTCGCTCCGCTTCTTTTGGAGATATTTGTAGACGCTGTGATGCTGATTGCCGCTTATGAGCATTTGGACAGCGTTCCGTGCAACATCAACCTGATCAAATGTGCCGATGAAACCTATTGTATGTCCGTACACAACCACGTTTGCCTCAGTCAATTCCTCAATTAGACTCCTAGTTTTGCCATTAGCTCCGATGATTCTGCCCTTGATACGTTTGATGTCTGACTCGGATCGACCGAATATGGTGCGCAGGTCTATGAAGTCAAAAATGTCGTCTTCGTTTCGGATTAGTCTAAATGCTTGTTCAGGTGAGAATCCTCGGCCAATAGCTGAAACAACATCTTTGGCCCTGAAAAGCACTGATGGATCGTTTGCCTTTTCAGAAAGCAAGACTGTTACTCCACCGGATTCGCTTTCGATCTGAAGCTCCACATTTAATTTTTGCTCGATGTAGCCTTTCACTCTGCCTTCTGGTCCAACTAATACGCCTACCCGCTCTTTTGGAATTCGCACAAACCCGCTCGGCTTAGACATGCTCAACCAACCACTTTCTTGTAAGCTTCGTCAACTGACAAAACCTTAACGCCTAACCGACTAAAGAACCTATTCAAATTCTCCAAGTCCCTACGCAAGAGAGTCTCTGCCATTGGATGCGAAGTTGGGACAGCTTGAGATACATCAAAAATAACAGGCTTGCGTTTCCACACCATAATGTTGTACTCGCTCAGATCTCCGTGTACAAGATCAGCCCTACGGTAGAGCCGCATCAAATAAGTTAACAACAAGTCATAGAGTTTGTTGGGATTGCTAGGGGCCAGCTCCTTCAACGACGGAGCGTTGACGCCGTCTTTGCCTATAAACTCCATTACCAGAACGTTGTTGCGCACGCCAACAGGCTCAGGCACTCTAACCCTAGCACGGGAAGCTTGTTCTAAGTTCCGAAATTCCTTCTGTGCCCACGCAAAAATCAATGACCGCGTGTCATGCTTAACGCCTTTGAACCTATAATCGCCTTCAATATACTTGAACATACCTTTGCGAAATTCGGCGGAAGACGTTAAGTAAATCTTCACCGCAAACTCTCTTCCTTCCTTGTTCTTGCCCCAGTAGACACGTGCTTCTTTACCCGCGCTTATGACGCCGTGAACTTCATCCAACACACCGCTTTTCAGGAAGCTATAGATCACCATACGCGTGGCTTGGTCAAAAACTTCTTCCAGAGTAGCGCGTTCAGAAGAGAAATCGTGCTTCAGCATTTTATCTCTTCTTTCTACGGTCTTCTCTCGATGTGAGAGTCTCTCGCGAGCTCTGTTAGACATACTTATTCATCAAGCTATGATTTGTCAACTATTTAAAACCGAGCGAGTCAAATTCGCTTGTTTCCCGGTTAATCCAAACAATCCTTCGAATGGCTATGGTCAATCGACAAAAAGGAGATAAGAAACACTAGATGGTCAAGAGTCCCTTTCTGCGAAGAGTTTCAGCCTGCGCGTGAGTATACCGCCAGACTACATCGCCGCGCTTATCGCTCTGGAAGTCCCAAGGTGAAACAAGAACCACATCGCCGTCTCTGATCCAAACACGTCGTTTCATCTTGCCGCGAATACGGCATAGCCGCTCGTGTCCGTCTTGGCATTTGACAAGGATACGATCGAACCCGAGAAGCTTTACCACAACACCCAAGACGTCACCTGCACTAGGATAGACCATTTGGCTGAGTTCGCCTTCGCTTAATACTTTCTTCTTACCCAAACGGAGACCTCTCATATGTTATTTGAAATGAATGGTTAGCCTTGCTTAAAAGTTTGCCCGTTCTAAAGCGCCGCGTTGAAGGGTCTAAATCGCAAAACACGGGCATATTGCGGCTAAGTCTAAATCTTTACCCTAAGTTTAAATCTTTACGGAACCATACAACTATCGTAGCATGGAGCTGGGCGTTTTGTCTTTCGTTTTCAACATACCCTTTCATGGCAACACAAAACTGAAGCATGTATTAAAAGAAATTAAAGCAGACAAAAAGCTGCAGACGTTCTGGAGATGTGCGAATGTTATGGCTATTGAGCGTATGGGGTTCACTGATCACGGTCCCACACACGTCAAGATTGTAGCTAACCTTTCACTCAGGCTACTCCGCATGCTGATTGATAATAAGGTTTCGCCGAGCATTGTGAAAAATTACGGGATGAAAAATGAAGATGCAGAAGTTGTAGTTGTGCTTGGCTCCGTTTTTCACGATTTAGGCATGATCGTCACAAGGCATGACCATGAGAAATACAGTGCCTTCCTTGCTCTGGAGTTTATTGAAAGATGCCTGACTCCCATTTATTCGAAGGAGGAACGCGCCATAATCTGTTCCGAGGTGCTGCATGCAATAGTCTCGCATGAGCAACCAAACAAGCCCTTAACTTTGGAAGCAGGCATTGTGAGCGTCGCGGATGCGCTAGATATGGAATCGGGA